>NZ_JACJQU010000012.1 GCF_014696825.1 Anabaena sphaerica FACHB-251
CGATCTGGGGACTGGGGACTGGGGACTGGGGACTGGGGACTGGGGACTGGGGACTGGGGACTGGGTGAATAACCTATTACCTGTTCCCTATTGCCTATAAGGTAAAATTGCCGTAGGAGTGTTGAGGCAATTTTGTGGCTTACTGGGTAAAAATACAAGACCAGAGGAAAGAATATGTAGTTAATTTGGAACGTGTAAATACATTTTGCTATGAAAAAAACGGTAGAATTACTTTTTGGTTGCCTAATAGTTCTATACCTATAGTCATTAACCCCCAAAGTAATGAGGAAGACTATCAAAAAATTTGTGAATATATAGAGTACGCCCAACAACTAGATTTAAATCATGATTATTGGGTAGAAATAACCTATGATAGAAAAGAATATTTAATCAATCTCAACTGTATTAGTTCTTTCTGTCATGAACAGAATGGTAGATTAACTTTTTGGTTGCCAGATATTAATTTCCCCATCATTATTAACCCCACAAGCAGTCCCGAATCCTATCAAAAGGTGGTAAACTACTTAGAAAAACACATAGGATTTGATCTGGAAAATAGGGAATAGGTAATAGGTAATTAGGTTATTCATCTTTCCAGTCCCCAGTCCCCAGTCCCCAGTCCCCAATCACCTGTCACCTATTCCCAATGCTAATTTAGCAGCACCTACCATTCCCGCTGAGTTACCGAGTTCTGCTGGTAGTATTTGTAAACCTACACGCGAAGTAGGTAGAACCCGCTTTTCAATTTCAGCTTGCATTGATGGTAAAAAATATTCAAAACTGGCACTGACACCACCACCAATAATAATCGCCTGGGGTGTGAGAACATATATTAAACTTGTTAAACCAAGTCCCAAGTCTTTACCATATTCTTGCCAAAAAGTCAAGGCTTCAGTATCACCTTTTTGGGCAAGTGCGCCTAATTCTGAGGGTTCTTTCCCCGTGCGACGACGAATAGCAGATATACAGGTATACTGTTCTAAAGAACCTTGATTACCACTATTACACATTGGACCATCGGGGTTTAAAGTAATTAAACCCAATTCTGCTGCTGCACCTTGATGACCGACAAATAATTTACCATCAAGGATAATTGCACCACCAACCCCAGTCCCTAATGTTAGTAAAATTAGATTTGGGAAATTTCGGCCAGCACCTAACCAAGCTTCCCCTAAACCAGCACAGTTAGCATCATTAGCGAGGATAGTTGGTTTACCAGTTTTGGCTTCTAACCAATCGGCTAAGGGTACATCATGCCATCCTGCCAAATTAATGGCAACTTTGGCAACCCTTCCCGCAGCGTCAGCAGGCCCGGGAGTTCCCACACCAATAGCTATAGTTTGATTATTTGGGTCTATTTGAGTTATGGCATCCAATATTTTAGATAATACAGCTTCTGGTGTTGCTGGTTGGGGAGTATCTACAGTTAAAGATTGTAAACAATTACCATCTGCTGTAAAACGTCCCAGCTTAATTGCTGTTCCTCCTAAATCAATACCGATTACTTGTTTAGTCATTAGGAATAGGGGGAGATAAGAGTGTTCCAAACAATAAATGATCCAAAACCAGAGATTGCTTCATTCCGTTCTGCTCCATATGGCTAACGCCACGCTCCGCGAACGCAATGACAATTGGGCATTTTTTTACTTGGAATATTCTAAATAACCCAATCACCAATTCTATTGGTTTTTGTTAACTATTCGCACATGAGCTATTTGGTTTGAACTAATACTTGAATTCTGCCAATTTGCCACGGGTGCGCCTTTTAAAATACCCGATAAAGCTACAGAAAGCATTAATCCACCGGTAGCAGCTGCAATTAAAGTAATATTATCTTTCACACGAGTCTCTCAGTTTGTTAGTTGTCAGTTGTCATCAGTCAGTTGTCATTAGTCATTAGTTATTAGTTATTAATTATTTTTCCCAATCACCAAATAACTATTGCCTATTTTCTCTTCTCAGACGAGGATTGACAAATTCATTCAACCCTTCACCAAGTAGTGATAACCCTACTACCAAGGTTGTCATAGCTAAACCCGGAAACAGGGTAGTCCACCAAATGCCTGTAGGTAGTGCTTCCAGAGCTTGCTTTAAATCATATCCCCATTCTGGTACATCTTCAGGTAGTCCTAAACCCAAAAAGCCTAAACCGCCTAAAACTAATATGGCATCTGCGGCGTTGAGGGTAAAGAGGACGGGGACACTTTGAATAACATTGAAAAATAGATATTTTGAAAGTACAGTCCAGGTAGAAGCGCCTATTGCTTGCGCGGCTTCGATGTATACTTCCGTTTTGACGCTGACGGTGTGGTTACGAACTACGCGATAATATTGGGGTATGTAGGCTATACTAATAGCGATCGCAGCATTTAAAATTCCTCTCCCCACCACAAAAGCCAGTGTGACAGAAAGCAGCAATCCCGGTAGGGTGTAAATGCTATCCATGAGAAACAGCAATACTTTATCTAATTTTCCACCCAAATAGCCACTTACCATCCCCAACGGTACACCAATTACCATACTGAGGGCGGTAGCTAAAATAACTACTTGTAGTGCCGCTTGTGCGCCAAAAATCGTCCGGGAAAAGACATCATAACCCAAACGACTTGTACCAAACCAGTGTTTAAGGGAAGGTGCATCATGAATAGGGTTACTTAAAAATTCTTTGGGGTTTTGTAGCCATCCCCAAGATTGAAATACAGGCGCAAAAAAGGCTAAAAAGATAAAAAATAAAGTCATAGCCAAACCTATCAGCATAAATCGCTGGGATAGGTTAGATTTAGCAAAATTAAAAAAACTTGGTATTTGACGTTTTGTAATGGTCATGGGAGATTTTTTACTGGGGCTTGAGTGAAAATATTAGTCTCCTAGACTCGTTCCCAGTCTCTGGCTGGGAATGCAGATATTGAGGCTCTGCCTCAAATAAGCTAGAGTGGTGGAGGCAGAGCCTCCTTAGTGCATTCCCTGGTAAAACCAGGGAACGAGGAATTTTCTTCCTTTCACCTGTCACCTGTTTTTACAGATTACTTTCAATTAACTGCCGATACTCACTTTTCTGTTTCACACCCTTAAGTTCCTTCACCAGTTCCTTATCTTTAAACAATTGTACTGTTGGTGTTCCTGTCACTCCGGCATTTTCAGCAATATCTCGATCTTTATCAATGTCGATTTCGACAAAGTGAATCTTACCATCAAATTCATCGACTACTTTATTTAATATCGGTTTCAAGGTATGACAGGGACCACAACCAGGAGAAACATATTTTACCAACAGCAAGCGATCGCTTTCATGGAATAATTTCCTTAAAGCATAACCCCCCTCATGGCGTGTTGCTTGCAAATTAAACTCTGTTTCTGCTTTCTGTGTTTCTGGTTGCGTTGCTAATTCATTATTTGCTGTTTCTGGTTGATGATGGAACTCATGAATTAAATTCTTTGATGATAACCATCTTTCTGCTAACATGGCCGCCATACAACCAGTACCCGCTGCTGTAATTGCTTGCCTAAATTCATGATCCTGCACGTCACCGGCTGCAAATACACCTTCTAAACTGGTTTCTACACCACCATGTTGAGTGACAATGTACCCCACCTCATCCAGCTCTAATTGTCCCTGAAATAAATCTGTATTGGGCTTGTGACCAACAGCGTAAAATAAACCTTTAGCATTGATGGTACTTTCTTCCCCGGTTTGATTATTACGAACTTGCACACCGGTCATATTACCCTTACCAACCACATCTACCGCTTCGGTGTGCCAATGTACCTTTATTTTTGGGTTGCTCAAAACTCTATCTTGCATGGCTTTAGAAGCCCGCATTTTTTCAGAACGCACTAATAAATGTACCTGAGAACCATACTTCGTTAAATAAATTGCTTCCTCCGCTGCTGAATCTCCCGCACCAATAACCGCTAACTCAGCACCGCGAAAGATGGGGGTTGCACCATCACAAATCGCACAAGCGGAAATTCCCCGACTCCAAAATTGATGTTCACTGGGTAAACCCAAACGTTTAGCTGTTGCACCAGTAGCGATAATTAAACTATGTGCTTTGAGTTCCCTTTCTTGGGAACGAATAGTAAAAGGACGCTGACTTAAATCAACTGATATCACATCTTCAGTATATAACTCAGCCCCCCACCGTTCCGCTTGCGCTTTCATGTTATCCATCAAGTCTGGTCCGGTAATACCTTGGGGAAACCCTGGAAAGTTCTCAACTTCTGTGGTTGTCATCAGTTGTCCACCGGGTAAACCTCCTGCTTGGAAACCTTCAAAAACCACAGGTTTTAAATTTGCCCTTCCTGCATAGATAGCTGCTGTATAGCCAGCAGGACCAGAACCGATAATTACTAAGTTTTCTACTGTGGGGTTAGTCATATTATCCAAACTCATAACGACTACGTTTAATTTAAGCATAGCATAACAAATGCAGTGATAAAAGTTGGGGTGATTTGGGCATACTGGGATTAGGGTGTATCTCCAAGTAATATTGCGTTGATATTCTGCTGATTTTTGTCAAACTAACTACTTAAAAATAAGATGAAAAGCGATTTCAAAAGGCAACTTTTAGGGTACATCCTCCCAAAAAAGCAAGATAACGCAGGTTTTACACTAACTGAACTAATTATAGTTACAGTAATTATTGGTATACTGTCTGCGATCGCCCTACCCTCAATATTGAGCCGAGCTAATAAAAGTAAGCAGACTGAAGCTAAACTATATACTGGCTCAATGAATCGCGCTCAACAGGCTTATTATCTGGAAAATACCGCCTTTACTACTTCTATTGATAATTTAGGAATTGGGATTCAACCCCAAACTGAGAACTATGACTACAATATCCAGATAAATAACACAGTCGCTACAAATAACGGTGTTTCTAGGAAAAAAGCTTTAAATTCTTATGTAGGAGTTACTTATTTGAATACATTTATCAGCACAGCAGGTACTGTTGAGTCAGTGACGATAACTATTTTATGTGAAAGCCCTAATACTGGTGTGGGTACTCAGCAAACTATGACATCAGGGGTTTGTCCCACTGGTTGGTTACTGTTGCCAAAATAAGTGATAAGGAAGGTATGATTTAATTTACTATAAAATTCTGAAGAATAACATTGATGATCATGAATAATTCTAACTCTGATTTGTGGGATAAGATTCGTCAGCAATTTGACAGCGCACCATATCCCAGAATGCCCCTGGATAAATCGCCTAAAGACAATCCTAATTTACTGTACATTCATAATTTATCAACGGCTTATTATTTAAGAAACAAAAAATTTGTAGATACTAAAGATAAAATAATTTTAGATGCTGGTTGTGGGACTGGTTACAAATCATTATTTTTAGCAGAAGCTAATCCTGGTGCAAAAATAGTCGGTGTTGATATCTCATCAGAATCAATCCAATTAGCCAAACAGCGCCTAGAATATCATGGGTTTAATAATGCCGAATTTCATGTTTTATCAATCTATGATTTACCTGAGCTAAATTATAAATTTGACTATATAAATTGTGATGAACTGCTGTATCTATTTCCTAATATTTCTATAGCTTTACAAGCCATGAAATCGGTGTTAAATACTGATGGTATCATTCGTAGTAATTTACATAGTGCAATCCAACGATTTAATATTTATCGCGCTCAAAAAGTATTTAGTATGATGGGTTTGATGGATGAAAATCCAGGAGAATTAGAAATAGAAATTGCCATTGATACAATGAAAGCTTTGAAAGATAATGTCACTCTCAAAACTCAAACTTGGAGTTCTGAGTATGAAGGAGAAGATAAACAAGAGCGAATTTTAATGAACTATTTGTTTCAAGGAGACAAAGGTTACACTATCAGCGATATGTTTACAGCTTTGAGAGCAGCAGATTTAGAATTTATCAGTATGATACATTGGCGAGAATGGGATTTAATGCGTTTATTTAAAGAACCTGATAATCTACCTACTTTTCTGGCTATGAGTTTACCAGAAATTTCTCTAGAAGAAAGATTACAGTTAGTTGACCTATTACATCCTATTCACCGCTTACTAGATTTCTGGTGTGGTCATCCTCAACAGGAGCAAACATTTGTACCAATTGCCGAATGGAATGATTTAGACTGGGAACAAGCTATAGTACATCTGCATCCACAATTAAACAATTCTAACTTTCAAGCAGACCTCATTGATTGTGTGACACAGTGTAAACCATTTCATCTTGGTAAGCACTTATTAACAGCGCCAGAATTTCAAACTTTATGTGTAGATAGTGCAGTGGCTGTTTGCTTGCTGCCTTTGTTAGATGCGCCCCAAGCAATGATGTATATTGTAGAACGGTTCCGACAAGCTCGACCTGTAGACCCTGTTACCCTTCAGCCTACAGCACTGCGACAGGCTTTTGAAACGGTGAAAGACCTGCTGTTAACTGTGGAAGATTGCGGTTATGTAATGGTAGAGAATTAATTTGACACTATATATAATAACCATACTAAAATATCTCCTGAAAAGAATGTAGAGACATTCCACGGAACGTTTCTACAAAGGTTCTAGAGCGTCGATTCCTTAGAGACGTTAGATGTAATGTCTCTACTTTACAGTTTTCAATATTGATTTAACGGAGATGACTTTTTTATCAAAGTCTCGAAAATATCAATGATTAACCGTAGATAAACGCTGATAAACGCCGATTTGGCGATTTATATAAAAAACTTGAAGAGATGAAATCCTTGATAAATAAGCTTTTTAGGGCATTTTCTCCTATCTAGCAAAAAAAAATTCGGTGGGGTGATATGAAACTGATCAGAAGTGGGTAAGTTTTTCTCATAAGGAAACAAACAACACCCCAACTCAAGAGAAACTACTATGAAAAGTGAACTGAAAGCAAAATTCTTACAACACCTCCTGGGCAAAAAGAAAGATAATCAAGGTTTCACCCTGATTGAATTGTTAGTTGTTATCATCATCATTGGTATTCTATCTGCTATTGCGTTGCCTTCTTTCTTAAACCAAGCTAAGAAAGCTAAACAATCTGAAGCTAAGACTTATGTTGGTTCTCTGAATAGAGGTGATCAAGCTTACTACGCTGAAAACGATACTTTTGCGGGTGCAGATACCAATGTGAATACTAGCGTAACAGCAGCAATGAACGCCCTTGGTATTGGTATTGCTACTCAAACCCAAAACTATAATTACGGTACTTCCGCCTATCTTAACGGTGGTGGTTCAAATGTTTACTCTACATCCTATTCAAGTTTAAACAGTGCTTCCTCTGGCTTAAAGAACTATAACGGTAAGGTTTACTTACAACAGGTGGGCGCTAACTCTGAACTTACCAGTCTTGCCTTTATGTGTGAAGCTCAAAAAGTTAATGTTTCCTTGGCTAATATGGGTACAGGTACTACTTGTCCAACAGATTGGAAGCTGATCAAGTAATATGCAATGGTTGTATCTTACTTGCAGTAAGTAATGAGTAAATTTAATTTACATTTAGACTCCCTACTATTTATTTGTGTGGGAGTTTTACTTTTTAATCTAGCTACCAAAAAATATTTTCTTAGAGGTGATATGAAACTGATCAGAAGTGGGTAAGTTCTTCTCATAAGGAAACAAACAACACCCCAACTCAAGAGAAACTACTATGAAAAGTGAACTGAAAGCAAAATTCTTACAACACCTCCTGGGCAAAAAGAAAGATAATCAAGGTTTCACCCTGATTGAATTGTTAGTTGTTATCATCATCATTGGTATTCTATCTGCTATTGCGTTGCCTTCTTTCTTAAACCAAGCTAAGAAAGCTAAACAATCTGAAGCTAAGACTTATGTTGGTTCTCTGAATAGAGGTGATCAAGCTTACTACGCTGAAAACGATACTTTTGCGGGTGCAGATACCAATGTGAATACTAGCGTAACAGCAGCAATGAACGCCCTTGGTATTGGTATTGCTACTCAAACCCAAAACTATAATTACGGTACTTCCGCCTATCTTAACGGTGGTGGTTCAAATGTTTACTCTACATCCTATTCAAGTTTAAACAGTGCTTCCTCTGGCTTAAAGAACTATAACGGTAAGGTTTACTTACAACAGGTGGGTGCTAACTCTGAACTTACCAGTCTTGCCTTTATGTGTGAAGCTCAAAAAGTTAATGTTTCCTTGGTTGATATGGGTACAGGAACTACTTGTCCAACAGATTGGAAGCTGATCAAGTAGTATGCAATATTTGGATATTACTTGCTATGCGTAGTAAGGATTACATTTAAACTCCCAAACAAGTAAATTGTAGGGAGTTTTATTTCTTTTAGTGATGACTGAACTATAAATTTTTAACAGTACATAATTAATATGGAAAAATTAACTGATTGGCAACAAAAAGCTGAACAATATCTATTGGCAGCAGATTATATTGCGGCTGCTAGGATTTATGAAGAAGCAATTAAACAAGAGCCTGAAAGTAGGATCAATTACTGGTATTTAGGGTTAATGCTTTTACTACAAGGTCAGGAAACTGAAGCGCAACTGACCTGGTTTTCTATATTAGCAGAGGCAGAGGAAGAAGAATATAAAATTTATTTCACAGAACTTCTGGAAATCTTGTTTAAAGAATCTGAACGTCAGTTTGATATTACTGAATATCATATTTCTTGGGCAATCCATCAGCATATTCGTGAAATAGCTCCAGAAAATATTAATAATTTAGTGAGACTGATTCAACTTTCAACACTATTAGGAAAGATTGAAGAATTAGATAATTATTTATTAGAAATAATAAACCTATTGACTAAAGAAAATGATGACTATACTCCAGAATTGCTCTTACAATTAGTACCGCAATTGATGAGCTATGCACCTGAGAAAGATTTAGTTTTTAATTTTGTCAATACTTGCTTAAAGTATTTCCCTCATACTCAAATTATACTTGATACTGTAGTTTCAGAATGTATTAAAATATCTCTGTTTGCCAAAAGACCTGATCTTGCTGTGAAGTTTGCTGAACCATGCTTGCAGATTCAGCCTCATAACAAGGGACTGTTACTGCAAATATCCTATTTTTATCAAAATTCATTCCAGTATGCACAAGGAATTGAAATTGCTAAACGTTTATATGAATTAGTAAATAGCAATGCGGAGAAACTGGCTGCTCTTGGTTTAGTAAATAGAGCGTTAATGTCTACTGGTAGTTATTGGGAAGAAACTTTTGAAAATTTACAAAAGCAAGAACAGTTAGTTTATCAACTCATATCAGAGCCTCCTCTAGATATTGACAGAATTTCTAATTTAACCTTATATAATTCAGTTTATTTCTTCCCTTATATTAATGATGATCCTGTTAAAAATCACTATTTACAAAACCAAGTTTCTCGTCTTGCCCAAGCAAATATTATTCACCACTGTCAAGACAATTTAACGCCTGATGGTTGGTGGTTGTCAGTTGCTAATAGAGAAAAAATACTCAACAAAAAAAATCTGAAAATAGGTTATATTTCTCATTGCTTTAAAAAACATTCGGTTTCATGGTTATGTAGATGGATTTTCCAACATCACAATAGAGAAAAGTTTCAAATCCATACTTATTTTTTATCGGATGCAGAACAGATAGAACCTTTTACAAAACATCACTTTGCTGATCAATCCTATAAATTTAAACAGCTTTCCTTAACTAATCCTAAGAAAATTTGGGAAGAAATAGTAAGTGATGAAATTGATATTTTAGTAGATTTAGATAGTATTACCCTAGATAGTTCTTGTGAGGTCATGTCTATAAAAACTGCACCTATTCAGGTAACATGGCTAGGTTGGGACGCTTCGGGATTACCATCCATAGACTATTTTCTTGCAGATCCTTATGTTTTACCTGAGTCAGCACAAGACTATTATCAAGAAACTATTTGGAGACTTCCGCAAACTTATCTTGCTGTGGATGGTTTTGAAGTGAATGTTCCTACTTTGCGACGGGAAGATTTTGGTATTCCTAGTGATGCAATTATTTATTTGATGAATCAAAAAGGATATAAACGGCATCCAGAACACCTACATTTACAAATGAGGATAGTTAAAAAAGTTCCCAATAGTTATCTGCTAATCAAAGGTGAAGCAGATGCAGATTTATCAAGACAGTTTTTTGAAACCATTGCCACAGAAGAGGGTGTAGATTTTTCTCGCATCAGATTTTTACCTCCTTTCCCTGCGGAAGCTACCCATCGTGCTAATTTAGCAATTGCTGATGTGGTATTAGATACATTTCCCTACAATGGAGCAACTACTACTATGGAAACCCTGTGGATGGGTATTCCTATGGTAACAAGAGTAGGAGAACAGTTTGCAGCCCGTAATAGCTATACCATGATGATCAATGCTGGTATTACAGAAGGTATTGCTTGGACAGAGGAAGAATATGTAGAGTGGGGTGTGCGTTTAGGTAAGGATGAAAAACTGAGGGAGGAAATTTCTTGGAAATTAACACAAGGAAGAAAAACTGCTCCTTTATGGAATGCTAAACAATTTACCCGTGATTTAGAAAGTGCCTATGAACAGATGTGGCAGAAGTATGTTGATAGTTGATCTTAGTTGGGTTTTAGGTTGGTTTGTTCGCGTCAGCGTTGCGAAGCAATGGAACGAAACCCAACATTTACAAGGCTTTGTTGGGTTTCACTTTGTTCAACCCAACCTACGAAAATCCTTAACCGAGCAGTATTAACATAACTTTATGAGGTTGGGTTTCCTTGCTTCAACCCAACCTACATAATTTGATTGTTTTGAGCTTAACCGACAAGTATTGAAAGTTATGTTAATATTTAACTAAAAGGCTTAGTTTACCAGCGTAGATATTGTTTTAGGTTTTTGATTATGATAAATATTACACAAAATCAACTACAAAAATTGTATGAAGTTGATGATTATCTATGGTTAGAAGAAACCATTAAACTTTTGAAAACAAAAGATTTAGATAATTTAGACTTATATAATTTAATTGAGGAGTTAGAAAGCTTGGGAAGAAGTGAGTTAAATAAAGTTAGAAGTTTATTAAGACAAATTATGATTCATATTTTACTGTTAGAATATTGGAACCAGGAATATGAACACAATTTTCGACATTGGCAAGGAGAAATAATTGCGTTTAGAGATGATTTAAACCATAGCTTAACTACTACTTTAAAAAATAAGTTAAGCCAAGAGATAGAAGATATTTATCAGGTTGCTTTGAAATTAGTTGACAAAAAAACAGGATTATCATTAAAGCAATTTCCTAATAACTGCCCCTATTCCTTAGAACAATTATTAGATGATAGTTGGTATCCTGAAAAATAACTGAAATTCAAAAAGTGTCAGCGTCGTATTATTATGTTTAATGAGATTTTTGATCGAGGAGTTTATTTAGGTTCATTTTCACTTAATACTCAAACAGGAGAAACACATTTATTATCCTGTATCCAGGAAGGATTAACAGCTTTAAATATTAGAATTTGTGATAATCCAGAAGATAGTAATTTGAATATTATTGATATATCTTTTATATCTAATTGTCATGAACATTCATTTGATTTATTGCCATATTTAGGTGATTGTGAAGTTTGGAAACATAAAAGTTTGTTTTTGAATATCTCTGATTTTGCTCCCAGACACTATATAAGTGACCCTAGTTATTCGTTAATTTCAGCACATACAACAGAATTTGTGGGTTTTCCTGCTGGGACAAGAATTCCTTGGGGTTTTGGGTTTCAGCAAAGATTACTTACTTTAACGGAGAATTTGGATTTTACCCAACCCAGAAAAAGAGTTATTATTAGAAACTTTAAACCTAGTTTCAATCAATCAGTTAGAGAATCATTAGATTTAGTTTTACTTCCTCAGCTAGAAAAAGTTATGACCATTGATAAGGCTCTGGAGGATTATTCTAGCCATACACAAAATGATAATTTCTTAACAAGACTATTGGATAGTAGATTTTGTTTAGCTTACTGTGGACAGTATGGAAGCAATATACTATTAAATCCTTACATATATAACTTACTAAAAGATTGTCAACTTACTTACTCCCAAGATGTTTTTATATTACGCTGGGATAGTTGGCGTTTATGGGAAAGCTGGGTTATGGGTTGTATTCCTATCACCTTGGATTTTGAGAAATATGGTTTTCAATTGCCTGTGATGCCAGAAAATTGGCAACATTATATAGGTTTAGATTTAGGTAAATTAGAAGAAGATGTAGACAAATTATTGTCTTTATCGGAATCACAATTAGATGAAATATCTTTGAATGGTAGAAAATGGGTGATAGAAAACTATTCACCACAAGCTGTAGCAGAAAGGGTTTTGACTACAGGAGTTGATAAAATTATCGGCTCAGTTAGTTATTAATTGTTGAAGAGATTAAAGAAATTAAAAATATGCTAAAAGAAATTTATGATCAGGGAGTATATTTACATTATTCACAAAGTGGAGAAGATCATTTATTACGCTGCATTAAGGAAGGTTTAATACAACTAGACATTAAAATATGTGATAACCCAGAAGATAGTAATTTGAACATAGTTGATATATTTGATATATCTTCCCAATATAAAAATTTCTTTGATTTATTACCATTTTTACATAATTGGCAGGATTTCAAAAATAAGTCAATTTTTGCAAATATAGCTGATTTTGGTACTAAACATTATATTAGTGATCCTGAATATTGGTTATTAGCTGCACAATCTACAGAATTTATTAATTACCCTTCTGGTACAAGGATTCCTTGGGGTTTTGGGTTTCAACAAAAATTACTTGATTTCACACAAGATTATGATTTTTATAGCCCAAGAGAAAGAGTTATTTTAAGGAATTTTAAACCTAGTTTCCGTCAATCAGTCAGAGACTCATTAGACCTTTTGTTAGTTCCGAAATTGGAAAAAAATATTCCAATTGATAGAAATACTAATTATAATTCAAGTTATAAGAATAACAATGATTTTCTGAAAAAATTATTAGCAAGTAGATTTTGTTTAGCTTATTGTGGTGATTATGCAAGTAATGTGGCATTAAATCCTGATCTCTTAAAGTTTGTAGAAAATTCTGAAATTACTTATTCAAAAAACGTTATTATATTACGTTGGGATAGTTGGCGTTTATGGGAAAGCTGGGTTATGGGTTGTATTCCTATCACCTTGGATTTTAAGAAATATGGTTTTCAATTACCTGTGATGCCGGAAAATTGGCAGCATTATATAGGTTTAGATTTAGGTAAATTAGAAGAAGATGTAGACAAATTATTGTCTTTATCGGAATCACAATTAGATGAAATATCTTTGAACGGTAGAAAATGGGTGATAGAAAACTATTCACCAAAAGCTGTAGCAGAAAGGGTTTTAACTATAGGTATTGATAAAGTTATTGGTTAGTTGAATTATCAAATAATATGTACATTTTTTTAGAAAAATCAACATATTAGTGATTATCAAGTTACCAATTATATTGAATATAGTGGAATTTTATCTAATTGCTTTATGCTAATTATTTTCTGATTATCATTTACCAATGATATTCTACCATAAATTTGAGGAAGTAAATGTTGCCACTGAATTTCAGTTAAATCTGGCAATAAAGAAATAGTGAATTCTTCAGTGATATCTATTTCTTCCTCCATCATAATATTCATAGCTATAGCAGCTAGGAAAATATCTGCCTCCTCTGGAGAAGTATTACTGGTATCAATTAACAGCGTGATTTTATTTCTATCAGAATTATAAGCAAGAGTTTGAATAATCTCTTGTATTTCAATGCCTAAATCTTCTTCATTTGCTGACCAATCTGGAAAAATGACTAGATTAATTTCTTTCAGTTTTAAGTCATTAATTAAACTACTATTATCTGGTGTTTCAACTAAGGAATCAGAAGATAATTTTAAATCATGAGTGATTTTATTCAGAACATGATTAACATGAGGTTTACCATGAAATCCAAAAGTTTTTTCCCAAGAGAAATTTTCAATTTCTTCTATAGGTTGTTCAAAACTAAATTTAGCTGCAATATCTAAAGGTGCGAATTTAATACCTTGTTCTTTAAACCATTCATACAAATAATGGCAGATAATTAAATCCTCAGATAATGAGGGTGTTTGGATGTTATCAAAGTCTAATTGTGAACATAATTCTAGTAACTTCTTGCTTCTGAGAGAGAACCCTCCATTTCCTACTCTATTTTGAATGAGGTCGAGGATGCCAATAACTTCTTTTAGTTTATTAATCAAAGGAACTGATTGTGGCCAAGGTGCCGCAATATAATCATAATTTAAAAATTCTTCTGACCACATTTGAGGATGGACAATAAAACCATCACCTTGAGTTACTAAACAAAAGTCTGTATCTATAAATGAGTTAAGCTCTTTGATAATAAATCTACTATATTCTACTAAACTTCTGATAGGATGAATTTTAATAATTTCTAACTGTGGGAAAAGCTCCAGGTATTTTTGATCAACTTCTTCTGAAGTAAAAAATAATATTCTGTGAAAGGTTGCATGGAGATTAGAAATAACTAAACTTAGTAAAGTAAGTTCGATTTCTACAGAAGATACAGTAATTAACGTTATATTACGAAGATTAAGTTTGCTATTGTTATTAATATTTTGTTGGAGTAACTTCAGGCTGTTAATTAATAATGTTTGAATATCAATGTCTAGTTTTTGTCGAGATAGAATACCACTATAAAAAGTTTTCTCTGTAAACTCATCTGCCACAATATCTCTAATGATAAAACGAGGATGATTTAAAGGAAACTGCATTTCTTCAACAGGTATATTAGCTAAGATACTATTTGAGTCTGTTGCATGAGTTCCTTCTTTTCCAAAACCGATATTAGAAACCAAATTTATATTTGGTAAAATGCTTAAACCTTGATTTATATAACAAGCAAATAACCAGGGATAATCCCACGTATCATAGCCTTCATACATTGCCTGAAAAGTCGCTGACCAATATCTAAATGCTTGTTCATCTTGGAGAATATCAAATAACCAACTTTCATCTCGCACTTGAGGCCAAAGTTGCATAGTATCATCATAATATTGCCATGCTCTTTTCCAAGTTGCCCAACCCCAACAATGGTTATAACGAGAAAAATAATAGCTATAATTTCGTCTTTGTCTTCCAAACTGAAGATTTTGTCCAGAAACTAGCATGATTCTGGGATTATGACGATACTTTTCTAGTAATTCTTCACAAAAATGGAAAAATGTAGGATGGGGAAGACAGTCATCTTCTAAAATAATTGCTTCTTCAACTTGGGAAAATACCCAATCTAACCCAGTGTAGATTCTTTTTCTACAACCTAAATTAACATCGGAGTAATTAGTTAATACTTCACATTCCCAGTCAACTTGATCAATAATTAATCTGGTAGCAGCACACTTTTCTTCTTCTCCAACTTTATTCGCTCTTGCACCATCAGCAATAACTAATAATTTGGGAGGTTTAGCTTCACGGATTTTTTCAAATACTCTCTCCGTTACATCAGGACGGTTAAAAATTATAAAACAAACTGGGGTTTTTAAGTGCCATTCATTCATAAAATTTTACTTTTTAAATTGCAATTATAGGATTTGTAATCTGAAAACAGGATCTTCCTAAACAAGAGCGTTTTTCGCTAGGTAAGCCTCCTCTGGATAATAAACTAACATCTTTAAAGAAGATGGAAGTACAGTTTTTATAAAGATAGCTGGGAATCATTCCATAAAAATCTATTCTCATAAATCCAGATTCTAACAATTTTTCAACACCTTCTGCGTGTTTGTGATCATCTGTGTTGTCAAAAATTATAAATCCTTTATCTTTTACTTTGGATATGGCAAATTCAGCACATTGATTTCTATTGCTACCATCAACAATAATTACATCAAAGGAATGATCTTCATATTGATTAATAGCAGCAGCATATTCTAAATCATCTTCAATCAAATATAGTTCTACATTTGAAGGCATATTTTCTTTGATATATCCAAACCAATTTGCATCACTTTCAATAGAAATTACTTGTGTTACTCTTTCAGACCACCATAAAGATGAATTACCACTACCATATTCAAAAACACAAAAATTACTATCTATTTTATTTTCAATAAATTCTATAGCAGGATAAGTGTACCAAGGAATAGGTTTTGCTTCTTGATTAATAGGTTTCCCTGAATACAAAGACTGTAACCATCCAGAAGTTTCTAAATAGTTAATACCTGGTGGTAAATTTCTAGAAATTTTTGGCCAGTCAAGAGTTAATACTAAGCTATGAGCTAAGGGAATTAAACCAGTGTCAGCAAATTGAGGGTTTTCAATGATTGCTTTTTGAAAGAATTCGACGGCTTCAGCAAATTTTTGTTCGCCAAATTTTCGATATGCTTTAGATAAACTACTTTCTTGTGGTTGTGACTGTGTATTTGGTAAACTATCTAACAGTTGTGATTTTTCTACAGCTAGTGAAGCACTTGAAAATTCTTCTACAGTAAAATAATGTAATTGTCCTAATCCGATTTGATTAATAAATTCTTCGTTTTCACCCTCTAAAACAATTCTAGAGTATAAAACCGGTAATAAACCTTTATATTCTTCTGGTGAACTTATATTTAGTAAATTAAATTCTGGTAAATTATTTTCATTAGTTTCTGTGTTTTCTTCATAGCAAAGATTCAGTAAGACATCTGCTAATAAAAATTGTGCATCTTCTAGATTTGTATTTTGGGTGTCAATCAATAAGGTGATATCACTACTTTTGGAATGACCAATAATAGCTTGACATATATTTACCAACTGTTCAAATATTTCCTCCATAGATTGATTCCAATCTGGGAATATAATGAAATTAATATTTCTTAAATTCAGTTGATAACTATTTTCTTCTGGTTTGATAGCTTTTAAAACAGCATGAACGTGAACAATTTGAAGCGCCGAATGTTTTTCCTCAATATTAACAATACTAAATTCACCTTTAAAACCATAATGACTTTGACAACCTGCTAAATAAGGAGGAAATTCTTGGCAATAATACATAAAGGAATTAATATTCCAAAAACTGACATGAGTGGGATCTTGAAATGCTCCCCTTCCATCTGTTGATGGAACACTAATATCAACTATTGCATTTGGTTTACAGATTCTCCATATTTCGTTCATGGTATGAATTCTATCTGGCAAATGCTCAATAAAATCATGTGCTTTGATAAAATCAACGCTATTATCAGGAAATGGAAAATGACTTTTTAAATCAGCAATAACATCAACATTATCACCAGCAATAACATCAACTCCTATAAAACCTTCTGCTTTATGAGTTCCACAACCTAAATCTACACACATCAATTTTGATGATGCTGATGCGTTAGAATTATAGATAGTATCAACTTCTTGTATTTGTTCTTGTCTTAGCATTTGTTTCTCCAAAAATATAAAATTAAAATGTAATTTTTCTTCAATCAATCAAAAAAATTATCAACCTGCCTATCAGGATACAACTTAACCAACTTCTCCATGAGTGCGTTAGCGTAGCTCACCGTAGGTATCGCTCACTTACTTGCCCCCTTAACATCTTCTATTACCCCCATATCTGGATAGTACCCGCAATTCACGGAAATCTATCACTTTCTATATCCACTGATATTGATTTTTATAAATCTTTACAATTAATGTGAAAAATTTTAAAAAATCCTCTTACATAAAGGTAACTGTAGAGCTATACTTTTTTAAGTAAATATTTGACTAATAATAATCTCAACATCAGGAAAATCTAAAGGATTAATTATAGGTTCTTGCCCTTTTACTTCCACTAAATAATACCCATTTTCAGGATTACGAAAAACTATTAATTCTTGAGCTTGTAAATTTAAATCGTCTCCATATAAAACATTACTCAATCATCAACATCAACCCCTAATTCTCGCAATTTTGCCGCTAATTTATCAGCTCTTTGTTTTTCTTGTTCAGCCCGTTGTCTTTCCTGTTCAGCTAGTTCTTCTCCTGTTAATAAAATATTACCCTGTAAATCCCACCAACGTAACCACGGCAATTCTACATTTTTATATGTTCCTTGCCAAATACCCAATTCCACACCCATTTTTTGAATTAGATAACGCCCCTTTTCATTAGGCGGCATTAAATAATATTTTCCTTCTACTAAATGATATAGTTCTAAAGATGATTTCTTCTCTTCATAAATTCCATAAAAAGGTACTCTAATGGCTTTTTCATAAACCCAAAATTTACCCATGTAGGGGGTTTCATCCCTTTCTTCTTTGCCATTACCAGATACAAATTCAATGACAATTAACGGAGCTAAAAATTCCTGCCATAAAACGTAAGAACGACGCATTTGCCCGTTTAAAGTGGGTGGCACATCAGGAACATAAAACCAATCTGGTGCTTCTGCTCCTTTTTCTGGTGGGTCAGTAATACGCCAATAAATGCCACTATCTTGACCAATACAAAATTGTTTATCTGGATGAATTTCTTGTAATTTTAACCAAATTGATTCTGTTAAAAGAATACTTTGGGGATGCTCTTGAAAATTTTGACCTCCGGTACGCTTCGCTAACACAAAATTTCCATCTTCACAGGGTAATTGAGTATGATCTGGTAACTGTGTTGGAAGATCAAGTTTAATACTATCCATAACTTACCATTGTGGAAGAATAGGGTTGTGTTCGCTATGATAACGTAAGTATTCAGCTATAGTAATCGTTCATACTCAGATCCCTGACTTCTTTTATTTATTGTGTCCATAAATGATAAATTGATCTCAGAAGTCGGGGATCTTATCGCCTTACCTGAATTCTTACATGATAACTATTATATCTATTTCATTAATTTATATTTCTTTTCTTTACCCCTTCCAAGACAGTCTTATAATCCTGCCGATCAGGATGCAGCTTCACCAACTTCTCCATCAGTGCGATCGCTCCCTTGTTATCCCCCGACTTTAACCGAATAATAGACAACTTCTCCAAAGCCATCTGATTATTAGGTTCACGCTGCAAAACCAACTCATAACCCTTAACCTGTTTCTGTAACTCAGTCTCAGCCGATTGCACCACCGATTGCTCAGGTTTTTCCCAAGCTTGTTTGACAGTATTAAACCCCCCAAATAATATAGAACTACCGAAGCCGACTAAGGAAATATATGTAACAATTCTTTGCTTTCTTGCAATCTGCTGACGACGTTTCTCTAGGTAATCACTTTCTGCACTTGCCATGTATCAATACTTGCTGCGGTAAAAACTGAAAAACAGCATTTTCCTCTCCTATGTACGAGATTACCCACAATCTTCCAGAAACTATCACCTCATGCCCCATCACCAAGACGAGTTGAGTTAGCTGAAAAAGCCAATAATTATATAAAGATTTGCTGACTTTTCACAAATTTTCCTCTATTTTGCATAATTAGCCATTAGTGGTCGTGATTACCGTACAAAAACCAATTTTTTAGCAACGTACTAGAATAAGTTATGGTATACTCAAGAAGTTAAGACTAGCTTTGCCCAGCTATAGGGACTCACGCACCAGTAATAATTGCCAACCGGAAAGCAGTTTTAACTAAGCATTTACCCAAATAAAATCTTAACTACATCGAGGTTATGACTCAGCAAGTAATTCACCCTATGGTGAAATTGCAGCGTAACGTGCAATCACTCGTAGAATCGAATATTATCAAGCCCACCGATAGCATCTGGAAAATTGCCTTACTCTATGGCAATGACTGGCCACACTGGAAACAGGAACTGCAAGACTTTGGTTTCAGTATGCAAGACCCCATTGGTGATCTTTTAGCAGTAGAAACCTGGGACGAAGACTAGGGATTGGGTATTGGGGATTGGGGACTGGGGACTAGGAAAAGATTTTTACCCATTACCCATTACCCATTACCCATCATCCATCATACAATTTACTCCCATACTCTTCTTTTCCTTGTTGTTGGGAACGAATAAAGCGACAGTAACCATTCAGACCTTTTTCTATGCGGTCTTTTAACTGACTGACCCAGTTTAACTGTTCTGCGTTGCAGTAGTTTAGACTATGAGCAATAATAAAGGCACTTTTGGTTTCAGCTAAGGAACCACGAGCAATATATAGAAAACGCAATCTATCCAAATAATGATAGCGTCCATAACCTTCCGCTATATTCAGTAACAGACTGCAACAAGCTCTTCTGAGTTGGTCGCTCAAATTGTAACGATCGCAGTCTGGTAGACTGTCTGCCAGTCTATAAGCTGCTTTTAGTAGTTTAAGGCTATCTTGATAGAAGTCTAACGACTCAAAGCCCCTATCCCCCATACCATACCAGTCTCAATCCCTTAAATTTTACAGTATCTTTGAAGATTTTTATTCCAATCCCCAATCCCCAGTACCCAATCCCCAATCCCCAGTACCCAATCCCCCTTCTAGCTGGTAGCTGAAATTAAAGCCTTAGTCAACTCCTTCGCACTTTGAAAGCGATCGCGTGGGAGAGGTTCCGTAACCCGCTCAATAACTTCTCGGAGTTGGGGAGTAATAGTAGGCACACTTTTAACATCAAAGCAAAAACCTCTTCCCCTTTGGCGGAAAAACCTCAAAGGATTTTCCCCCGTTAGTAAAAAAATCAGCGTTGGACCGATAGCATACAAATCTGATTGTGTCAATGGTTGTCCTCGTTCCTGTTCAGGAGCGCAATAACCTTCAGCACCAATTCTTGTCCCTGGTGCAGTTCCAGTTTCCTTCACAGCCCCAAAATCTAGCACTACAATGCGATTATTAGCATTCCTCACCATCAGATTAGCTGGTTTAATATCCCGGTGAATCAGAGGCTGATCTTGGTTATGGAGATAATCTAAAATATCGCAGGTCTGAATCATCCAAGCGATCGCCTGATTAGGTGCAACAGGACCAGTATTATATACACGTTTTTCCAAATCCTGACCGTGAATTAACTCCATTGCCAAGTATTTTTTGCCACCTTCGACAAAGAAATCATAATACTTAGGAATACCTGGATAATTAAGGCATTTAAGAGTATTTGCTTCCCTTTCAAATAACTCCTGAGCCTTAGCAATTCTAGCCATATCAGCGTTCATCTGCTTCAACACCAACAGTTGCGGTACTCCTGTACTCAAACCCGTACCATCCCAAGCCAGGTAAGTAGTACCCATCCCACCCTGTCCCAGAGTGCGTAAAATCTGATAATGACGAATTCGCTGGATCACATTCAGAGGTTGACCACAGTGAACACAAAATATATTATTTGGTGAATTTCCCTCATGGTTGCAACTGGAAGCAGAGACATTTTCTTTTTCCTGGGGTATTGGTTGCCAAGGCAAAGCAGTCGGTTCTGGTATATCCTGAAGTTGAAATTTGAGTAAGGGACCTCCCTGTGCTAGTTGCAGTAAAGAATTATCCGGTAATGTACTTTTCGTGACAAGAACACCATCAAGAAACGTCCCATTTGTTCCTTGACTAACTACCTGCCAAGCATCACCTTTATTACCAGTAATAAACTGCTTAAGTTCCAGATGATATCGAGAAACTAAACTATCATTTAAAACAACGTGATTATCCACCGCTCGACCAATGCGAATCACGGAGGAACCCTCAAAACACCACTGTTTAATCGGTGTTTTATGTTGCGTGTCTAACAGGGTCAGAGTAACCACAATAAAAATTGATAATTCATAATTGATAATTCATAATTAATTATCTATCAGAAAAGAGAACAGGCTGTAAAGGCATAATCTACAAAGTAATTGTGATTATGAATTAGTAATTACTACTAATTATATAGCAACCGCCAAGGTGCTTAGGAGATGAACTAATGATAAAAATCAGACACAAACATAGTTCCAAACCTATCACCTATCTCTTGCTATATTTGACAATCACAACTTTATAGCCAATTTTGCTGATGGGGAGAAACCTTGACCCGAATCAGTATACCTGTAATATTGTCGTGACCATTGTGTTCATTTGCTAAATCAACCAAGTCGCTGAGACCTAATTCCAGATTTGTGCCAGAACTCAGCAACGGTTCTAGGTGAGTCTGCCAATTAGTTTCTAATAAATCATTATCTGATAGACCGTCCGAAACTAACAACAGCAGCGCATCTTCACGAATCTCGAAGAAATTGACATCAGGATGGACAAAATTTGCATCCCGTGGACCCAAAGCTTGAGTGAGTTGGTAGGCATCAGGACGGGCATAAGCTATACTGGGAGCTACACCTTTAGCAATTTCCCGTTGACCAACCTCGTGATCTATGGTCATTTGTTCTAGTCCCCCCTTGCGTGTAACGCGATAAAGACGACTATCTCCCACATGAGCGACTGCTAACTTAGTGTTTTGCATTAATAACATCACCAAAGTCGTACCCATGCGCCCAACACCAGAACGTAGTCCTTCTTGATTGAGATCATAAATCGTCTGATTAGCTAGAAAAACTGATTCCTGGATAACTTCAGCCGTTGGTAGTTCTTGACCAATCCACTTTTCTTGAAAGTATTGTCGCAGAGTAGTTACAGCCAACTCACTGGCCACCTCACCCCCAGCGTGTCCCCCCATCCCATCACAGAGAATATACAAACCACGAGCTTGCAAATTGCGACTTCTGGGTAATTCCAGCTTTTGCTGCTTGGTTTCAATGCCAAAATAATCTTCATTGTGATCACGTTGACGACCGATATCAGTGCGTCCTGTATTTTCTACACTCCTTAACTGCATTGACAAGATAATGGTCGGTGCATCTTCGTTTCTGTCCAGATCAGGCAAATCATCATCTTGCAGCAGAGTTGGTGAAGAAGCAGATTGTGGCTCTGTAGAACTAACATCAGGGTTAGAGGGTGGTTGTAGTTCTGTGGCTATTTCCTCCAAACGCGATCGCAATTCTGTCAAAGTCGAAATCTTACCAACTTCTAAATCCTCCAATATTTCCACAACTGAGGCAATTTGAGTACGTTGAGACTGTATACATAAACTGTGCCAAACCCGTCCCAAAGCCTTGATACTTAAAGGCTCATCTACATCTGAAGACAAAATATTAGCAGGTGTTTCCACATACAAACGTTGTAACCCCAGTGTTTGGTCTTCATCTAGTCGCAGATTTGATAACTCCAACAGACTTTGGCGACAGTTCACCGGTTCGAGTATCCCCCAAAGTTGGATCATCTGATAACACCAGTGTAAAATCTGTAACGGATGGGTTGTAGGATCTTGCCACAGGTCCAGTAACAACTGCCAATGGGAACGGTCTTCAATCAGTACCACCTGCATATTATCTTGCTGCCAAGCATCGTGAATTACTGGTATTCCCGGTGGCATTTCACTTTGTAATGCTACATAAGCTTGAGCTAAACTGGGTATTCCAATTACACTCACAGATGGAACAATCAACCCTTGTGGTTGATTTTCCAGCATCGCTTCAATAGGTGAGATGTGAAAGGGTTGGCAATCTAAAACCCTAACTTTGACCTCAGTATTAGCAGCAATGACTTCTGGTGCTGGTAACGGTTCCAATAATTGATAGCGTTTTCCCCGGTCTAAAAATGAGCCTACAGCAAATTGTGGACGTGAGTTTGTACTTACTCTAGCTTGTATAAGTTTCTCGTCCTCAACTTCTGAAACTGGAATAGATGTTTCCTGGGTAATGATTGCCCACCAAATTGTGCCGCATTCTGCACCACACTCTTGACAATACTGGGTATTTATCAGGACTTCCGCCCCACATTCACGACAAGTCCTGTGAGTTAAAGACGTGCCACAACTTTGACAGAACTTATTGTCATTGGGGTTTTCAAATTGACAGTGAGGGCAAATCAGCATAGTAGAAATTCCTTGATTTTCCTTCTAAGATGCTTCTATCCACTAAAATCCAAAGTGCCACAATGAGCAGCCCCTGATTATAGTGGATATAGTTACTAATTATATGGAATCTGTTAAATCCGAGACTTTTTCAGGTCTTTGATTTCTGAGTGTGTCAGGTTGCGCCATTCACCTAGTTGTAAACCATTTAATTGTAAGTGAGAAATACTGACCCTGATTAATCTTAAAGTTGGAAACCCTACCGCAGCAGTCATGCGCCGCACCTGGCGGTTTTTCCCTTCTGTAAGGGTCATTTCCAGCCAAGCTGTGGGAATATTTTTTCTAAATCTAATCGGGGGGTTACGTTCACTGACCGTTGGTTCTTCTAAAAATAGCTTAACTTGGGAGGGACGAGTCCGGTAATCTTGAATTTCTACCCCTGTGCATAACTTGTTGATAGCCTCTGTATCAGGAATACCTTCTACCTGCACCCAGTAGGTGCGTTTATGCCCAAACCGGGGGTTAGAAAGACGATGTTGTAATGGTCCATCGTTGGTTAACAATAGTAACCCTTCACTATCCCAGTCTAAACGACCCACAGGATACACATCAGGAACATCAAGATATTCTTTCAGGGTAATGTGTTTGGGAGATTCCTGGGTAAATTGACTCAGGACACCATAGGGTTTATGAAAAATAATATACTTAAATTCAGTGGTCATTAGTCAGTTGTCAGTTATTAAAACTACTCTTTCATCAATTACAAATTACAACTTACAAATTACAAACTAATTACGAATTATTTATTATGCCAAATTCTCAAATGGGTCGCAGGTCTTTCTTGTTTCTGGGTGGTGCTACTTTAGCTCAAGGTTTGACACTGACATTACCAAGCACTGCCCAAACTGTACAGGTGAAGAAAGGAAAGGTCAACGGTATTCCTTTCTATCAAACTATTGTAGACCTCACCGATCCGAACACCTTGATGACGATTGCTTTAGCGAATAACGCCAATTTTGCAAACACCATCCAAAAAACTAGCGGTGATGAAGAATTTAATCAAATGGTTGCCCGTTCCCGCGCTGCTGTAGTTGCTAATGGTACATTTTTCGCCAAAAATGCCCAAAAAACTGTTATGGGTAATATGGTTGCAGGTGGGAAATTCCTCAAATACAGTCAGTGGGAAAATTTTGGTACTACCTTGGGTTTGCGCGTCGGTAATAAACCCGAAATGGTGACAGCAAGAGTTGAGGGAAAACCAGAATGGCATCAACATTGGTTTTCTATCACCTGCGGTCCTCGACTTTTGCGAAAAGGGCAAATTTGGCTGAATCCAGCTATTGAAGGCTTTAAAGACCCCCACGTTTTAGGTAATGGTGCAAGAACAGCGATTGGATATAATAAAGATGGTACAAAGCTATTTTTGGTGAATTTTGAAGTAAATCTGACTTTGCAGCAAGAAGCCCAAGCGATGAAGGTGATCGGCTGCTTTGAAGCGATGAATTTAGATGGGGGTGCATCCAGGGCTTTAGCCGCTAAAGGTAAAATTTTAGTACCTGCGGGGAGGAAGTTAACTAATGCGATTGTTGTTTATGATGCTAATAATCCCGCTCCAACTCATCTCCAACAGGGATGGGAAAGATTTCAAAAAGGCGATTCCTACGGAGCGCTGAGTGCAAGGCACACGCTTCGCGAACGCTATCGCCCAGCGGTATCCGGTTAGTAAGGTGGCGTTTAATGACTGATCTCATAACTAAACGGCTTGTTTGGAGTAAATTTGCTTGCAGGATTTTTAGTATAGGTTTATTACCTGCACTAACGGCTTATCCTGTTTTAGGTGCAGAGCGATTAACCCTTTCTTACGGCATTTTAGAGCAATCTATACCAATTGATTCACTGGAAAAATATGCGGAAACAGGCAAAATTGATGATGATTTAGCTGTATATGCTCGGTACACCAACAACAAACAACTAACTCAACTACGGAAAGTTTTATTAACTCCTATTCCCTTAAATATAGTAAACGTTTCGCAATTTCTGTATACACCAATTGGTGAAAGATTATTAGATAATTTGGGAGAAATTATTCAAACAGAATCTCGTTTATCGGGTTTCTATGCAATTCGAGCCGCACTGATTTTGGCAGCAGCTGATCCAAACAATTTTACGCTTCTAAATGTATTACGCAAATTTCCCACAAGCTCAATTTCAATTGATTTAGACCGGAGTTTGGAAATTGTCAATACATTACAAAATTTAGTAAATCAAACCCAAAATGCAGTAGCACTTATTAACGAACAATCTCAACTAAAATCAACCACATCAAATCTGACTTCAGGGCTTTTAGCAGATATCAAAAAACCAGGAAAATTTACTTGGCAAAAACAAACTATTGTCCTCAATGACCAATCTCGCGATCGCACTTTTCCCGCTGATATTTATCTACCTAATGTCTCAAATCCGCGTCCAATCATTGTCATCTCCCACGGGCTTGGTTCTGACAGAAACAGTTTTGCTTACCTGGCTGAACATCTTGCCCAATCAGGCTTTGTAGTTGCTGTTCCAGAGCATCCTGGTAGTAATGCAGAACAACTAAAAGCTCTATTGTCAGGAACAGCACAGGCAGTAACTAGCCCCAGAGAATTGATTGACAGACCATTGGATGTGAAGTATTTGTTAGATGAACTAACTCGATTATCTCAAAACAACCCAGCATTTCAAGGGCAATTAAATTTACAACAAATAGGAGTTATAGGACAATCCTTTGGTGGCTACACAGCCTTAGCATTAGCAGGCGCAAAGATGAATTTTGAGCAATTAGAAAAAGACTGCCCACCTACAAACAGTACACTCAATATTTCGCTCTTACTTCAATGCTTGGCTATAAATTTACCAAATATAGAATACAATTTATTCGATCCAAGAGTGAAAGCAATAATTGCAATTAATCCTGTTAATAGCAGTATTATGGGCGAAGCTAGTCTCAGCCAAATTAAAATCCCAGTGATGATAATATCTGGCAGTGGCGATACCATTGCTCCGGCTTTGCAGGAACAAATTATACCCTTTACCTGGTTAACAACACCAAATAAGTATTTAGTGCTGATCAATGGTGGTACACACTTTTCTACTATTGCAGAATCACCAAATGCAGTTTTGCCTGTTCCTACACAGGTAATTGGTTCAAGTCCCGCACTGGCACGTAGCTACGTCAAAGCTTTAAGTTTTCCCTTCTTGCAAACCTATGTCGCTGAACAGCCAAGTTACCAGCCTTACTTGAGTGCAGATTACGTTAATACTATTAGTAAGCGATCGCTACCATTGAGTTTAGTTCAATCTCTGACGCTAGAGCAACTGCAAGAAGCATTTAAATAATTCGTAATTCGTAAAATTAAAAAATTAAATATGCTTATCATTCAGAACCCTTGTAGAGACGTTCCATGGAACGTCTCTACATTTTTTAGCGGAATGTGGGATAAATAGGTAAAATCAACCATTTCCACAAAATCCAAAAATCTTAGCTAACATTCTTGTAATTTTTGCGAATAGGGTTTAAGATATTTCCATGAACCTTAGATAAGGTTTTTGGGAAAAAGTAATGTCAAAAATTATATACGATGTCATCCAACGCTTTGAGGTTGAAAACGGCGTTCCTCGCTTGGTTTCAACCAATATTGAAATGATTGCAGGTGGCGAAGATTTGATGTCTTTAGCTATCAATCTCTTGGAAAAACTTGGTTTCAACGACAAGTTTAAAGTAAGTCGAGCATCTCAATATATAGGGTACAGACTTAAAAATCCCACAAAAGGAGCTAAACGTTATCAACTGGTTTTAGCTCAACGTAAAGAGGGACTTTGTATTTCTATTCCTCAAGATATTTTAGATGGACATATCTTAGAAATAGGGTATTGGGTTGATATACAAGAAGCTCCCGATGTAGGATTTTCAAGAGTAGGTGTAATTTGGGTAAATCCTTCTAAAAAAGATATTTTTCTTGAATCTTTACCCCCTGAATATTGGGATTTTTTACAAAGTGAAGAGATAACAGTAGGTGAGATTCCTCTTAATCAATGCAGTCTTAATAGTAATATGCCAGATGAGTCATATTCTATCATTCCTAACAGTGAGATTATTCCAAGAAATGAATTTCGGATTGAATCATTAAGTAATAATCAAAGTTATCTCATTTTGCAAGAAGATAAGCTTTTTCCTTATACATGGCAAGCGTGTATTGGTTCAAAAGAAGTTCTAGAAGAATTCCTTGGTTACTTTGCAAAAATATTAATGGAGAAAAACTAATGTATATCAAACCCAAAAGACTTGTTAACCCTTACGAAGAAAGAATGTTAGAATTTCTCCAAACCTGCATAGATGAAAATTATAAACTTCATACCCAGGTCAGCTTATCCCAAATTTGTGAATTAGGCATAGGAGTTGATATAGAACTAAGAAAATTTTTCTTTAGCTCCAGTGTAGATGCTCTAATCACAAATGATAATTATCAACCTTGCTTAGTAGTGGAATGTCAATCTGAAAAATATCATAGTTCCAATGAGGCAAAAGAGCGTGATCATAAAAAATTACATTTACTCACATTAGCAGGAGTTCCCTTACTTTATTCAAGAATTAAAGACTTTGGATTATTACATCTTTACTCTCAGCAAGAAGAAGTAATATTTAACTTATTCACAGGCGAAAAACGAGAAAACGCCAAAGCCTTAATTAGAAGCTATTGCGAACCATCCAACTTTGCTAATTTGCAAGCCATAGCTTAATAAATAATACATATTCTTTGCGCTCTTACTCTGCGCCTCTGCGCCTCTGCGTGAAAAAAATACCTAAATACATATAAATTTTCGTAGGAGTATAGCAAAAGCTCATTGGTATCAACTTAACCTACAAATTGGTTATCTGTTAGCTTTCACACCCACCCGGAAATCAATTTCCGGGCTAATAGCTAAAGTACGTTAAAACGCACTCTGATTAACTAAAAATCAAAATTTATTCTATTTCCAGAATAAATAGATCACAAATAGTCGGTTTTAACCGACTTTAGCTTTTAGACAGGGAATTTATTCCCTGGCGTGAAGATTATTACCTCCACATCCTCACAATTTATAACGCCCCTCCCCCCGCCAATAACCAAAATGCTACAATTCCATTCATGCTAGGGGTGCTTGGGAAAACAAGCTGAGATCAAACCCTTAACACCTGAGTCTGGGTAATACCAGCGGAGGGAAGCTGTTTATTTGAGGAATTTCATAATGCGTACAGAATGGGTAGCCAAGCGACGTGGACAAGCTAACGTATCGCAAATGCACTACGCCCGTCAGGGTGTAATCACAGAAGAAATGCAATACGTAGCAACGCGGGAAAATCTTCCTGCTGAACTAATCCGCGCTGAAGTGGCACGGGGAAGGATGATTATCCCTGCGAATATTAATCACACTAACTTAGAACCGATGGCCATTGGTATCGCTTCTAAGTGTAAAGTAAACGCCAATATCGGCGCTTCTCCCAACTCTTCCAACTTGCAAGAAGAAGTTGATAAACTCAACCTGGCGGTAAAATACGGTGCTGATACCGTGATGGATTTGTCCACAGGTGGCGGTAATTTAGATGAAATTCGTACCGCAATTATCAACGCTTCACCTGTTCCCATTGGCACAGTTCCAGTTTACCAAGCTTTAGAAAGCGTTCACGGCACAATTGAAAATCTCACCGCTGACGACTTTCTCCACATCATCGAAAAACACGCCCAGCAAGGGGTAGACTATCAAACTATCCACGCGGGAATTTTGATTGAACATTTACCTTTAGTCAGAAACCGCATTACAGGTATTGTCTCTCGCGGTGGCGGAATTTTGGCGCGGTGGATGTTGCATCACCACAAACAAAACCCCCTGTATACCCATTTCAACGACATCATTGAGATTTTCAAAAGATATGATGTTTCTTTCAGTTTAGGCGACTCCCTGCGCCCAGGATGTACCCATGATGCGTCCGATGAAGCCCAGTTAGCAGAACTGAAAACCCTGGGAAATCTCACCCGCAAGGCTTGGGAACATGATGTACAGGTGATGGTGGAAGGTCCCGGCCACGTTCCCATGGATCAAATTGAGTTCAATGTCCGCAAGCAAATGGAAGAGTGTTCGGAAGCACCTTTCTATGTTCTCGGTCCTTTAGTGACAGATATTGCTCCTGGTTACGACCATATTACCTCAGCGATTGGGGCAGCTATGGCGGGATGGTATGGGACGGCGATGTTGTGTTATGTGACTCCTAAAGAACATTTAGGTTTACCTAATGCTGAAGACGTGCGTAATGGCTTAATTGCTTATAAAATTGCGGCTCATGCGGCGGATATTGCTAGACATCGCCCTGGTGCTAGAGATAGAGATGATGAACTGTCTGCGGCTCGCTATAATTTCGATTGGAATCGTCAATTTGAGTTATCTTTAGACCCAGAAAGAGCGAAGGAATATCACGACGAAACTTTACCAGCAGATATCTATAAAACGGCTGAGTTTTGTTCAATGTGTGGTCCTAAGTTCTGTCCAATGCAGACTAAGGTTGATGCTGATGCTTTGACTGAGTTGGAGAAGTTTTTGGCGAAAGAACCTGTAGCGCAAGGTTAAATACTGAACCATAAGATCCCCGACTTCTTGGAGAAGTCGGGGGTTTTAAATATTTATTGTATGTAACAATTTTTTATTTGCCAAAAAATACTGAGATTGTGTATATTTAATGTAATTAAACCTAATGTAAAAATGTGAGTTTATAAAGTTATGCAACTGATCAAATATACGATAGCGATCGCAATTTCTTCTCTGCCTATATTCACAACACCTGTATTAGCTCAAACTAAACAAGAAAAGTGGGTAGATTTTGGTCAAACTAATAACGGTGAAATTATAAAATTAAATGAGAGTAGTGTTAAATTTGAAATCATGTTAGCTGATGATACTCTCAACAATGAAGATGGATTTTATAGCGATAATGATAAATATCCAAAGGTAAAAGTTGTTGTTTTTGAATATAATATTGGTGGTAGAAAAAGAAATGCTTATACCAAATCTTGTAATCGTGGTAAATTAAGTGCTAATTCTAGCTGGAAAACCTACACTACTTTTATAGATTATTGGCCTCAATATTTTCTGGTTGAAGCTGACAGTGCTGCTAGTCAGAATATGTTGCGACGAGTTTGTACTTTAAGTCTATCTAATCAGTAATCTTTTTTGATCACTTGAGGAAATGTGAAATTTACAACTTTTATTTAATCATGGTTATGATTTATAATATTGGTTATTAAATATTGTATGATTTAAAGTTTGTACTATTAACATTAAACCCAAAAAATCTATGAGTGAACAAATTAAATGGACTGCGGAAGCAGAAGTGAAAGTGAAAAAAATTCCTTTTTTTGTGCGTCCTTTTGCACGGAAGAAGATTGAAAATTATGCTTATGAGAAGGATATATTATTAATTACTCTTGAGGTTTATGATGAGGCTAAAAAACTGTTTAATAAGAATCATAATTAAAGCATTTACCTAAATTTTCATGACTCGACAATCTCACGACCAATTTGCCAAGGAATACCTAGAGGAATTATTAACACCTCTAGGAACAATCAAAAAAAGCGAAAAAGTTAAAAGCGAAGTCCAAGAAATTGATGTTTGGTTTGAACCATTTTCTGATCAAAATCAGGAAAATCTACCTTTAGGTTTATTAGGGAAGATGGCTAAAACTCAATGTTTATTTGAGCCTTTTCGCAATCCACCATCAGAAATAGAAATTCGCAGTTGTTTACTTAAATTATATGCCGTTCATGGTGATGTAGTTAGGAAAGCGAAACGGGAAAACAGAAATATTGCAGAATCAGATTTACCGATTTTATGGATTTTAACACCAACTTTTTCATCTCGGATGATTGTGGGTTTAGGTGCAGTTGAAATTGCCGAAGATTGGGTTCAAGGTGTTTATTTTTTGCCGAATATCCTGAAAACAGCAATAGTTGTGATTCATCAATTACCAGAAAATGAAGATACGTTATGGTTGAGAGTTTTGGGGAAAGGAGGAACACAAAAAAGAGCAGTGGAAGAGTTAACTGAATTACCAGAAAATAACCCTTTTCGAGAGAATTTGTTAGAAATTTTAGCGGACTGGCGCAAGAATTTAGAATTGAGAGATAATTTAAGTAGGGATGAAGAGGAAGTAATTATGAACTTATCACCGGCTTATTTACAACAAATAGAAGAATGGAAGCAAGAAGGAAAGCAAGAAGGAAAAGAGGAAGAACGATTTTCTTTGATAACTTCTCTTCTGGAAGGGCGTTTTGGTACTTTAGATGCTGAGTTATCTGGTTTGGTGGAAAAGATTGCTAATATTCCTATTTCTGAACGCACTCAGTTACTTCTTTCTTTGGGTAATTTATCCCGTGAGGAATTGTTGCAAAGATTGAGGAATGAAGCAGTTTAGGATATATTGTTTAATGTATTTTTTTATATAGTCCTCAGATTAGAAATCTGGGGCTATATAGACAAAGCCTACCTGCGTAGGCTAATTTTATGGTATAAATTAGTTAGTGAAATATTCGAGGTTAGAAAATGCCACCAATTCAGAAGATTCTTTTTGGAAGTCCAGGAACAGGAAAAAGCTATAAAATTCGTGAAATTGCACAACAAGAACTAGGTATAAAATTGGATGAACAAACCAACTCTTTAGAAAATACGATTACAACAATATTTCATCCAGAGTATACCTATTCAGATTTTGTCGGAAAGCTATTACCACAAACTACTGGAAACGGTTCTGTAATATATAAATTTTATGAGGGGCATTTTTTACGTGCTTTAGGTTTAGCATATAAAAAAATAATTGATGGTAGTGATGAAAATGTCCTGTTAGTTATAGATGAATTAAATAGAGGTAATGCAGCAGCTATATTTGGTTCAATTTTTCAGTTATTAGATAGAGAAGATGATGATTGGTCAAGTTATAGAGTTAATTTATCTGAGCTTGAGATAGTAGGAATTTTTCGAGCAATGGAATATAAAGCTGAAGCTGATCATCAAAATATACGGATCGATGGAACTGATTTCGATAAGTTTTATAAACTTACTAAAGATAACCTAAATAATTATAAGAATAATGATGGTTTACGAGTTTTAGAAAATTTAAAAAATAACTGTATTACTATCCCGCCTAATCTATCTATTATTGCTACAATCAATACATCTGATGAATCTATTTATTATCTTGATAGTGCATTTAAACGCCGTTGGGATTGGGAATACGTAGACGCACCTCATCGTGATTTTATACCTGAAAAAATTAAAAATATATCAGTAGTTATAGGTGATAAACAATATGAATGGTATGATTTAGTTATCCAACTAAATTATTTTATTATATCTAATCATCAGGCTATTAGAAGAATTGAGGATAAACAGATTGGTTGGTGGTTTTTGAAAGCTGATGACAATAATACAATTACAGAGTCAGCAATTAGAAATAAGCTGATGTTTTATCTTTGGGATAGTGTTTTTGCAAAAGATAAAAGACCATTGGAAAAACTACTAAGTAAAAAGTTAATTACTTACACAGATTTTTCAAGTTTATATTCTGATTTTGTTATAAAAATAATAGAATTTATACCATTTTAATTAATCCATTCTGAAGACAAAATGATAAATTTTGCAGCATTAGAACTTAAAGTTAATACTAAGTATTCCTTTGTAGGAATACAAAAAGAAGGTTCAAAACTTATCTTTCATATCCCTAAAGGATTTTCCGAAGATGATATTAACACTTTTGATAAAAAACGTGATTTATTTTTCCGTCTTTATCGAGTGCTGAACGTCTTTAAACAAATCTGTATCGAAAAAGGTTATTTAAACAAAAATAACCAAGCTAATGATCGTGATGGAGTTCTTGAGGTTGATACTGGTTCAGAAATTACATCTGATGACGATAGCAAAAATATTTTTTATTCTAAACTTGATGTTTTAGCAAGTATCCTAGATGCTTATGACGAATTAAAAATACTCGGACTTGTTAGCAGATTAGGAAAATCTGAAAGATTAGATTATAGTAAGTTACATCGTTATTTAAACAATGCTGTTTTTCTCAATAACGGTGCAATTTATATTGATGCTATGAATTTATCACGAAAGGAGATACATTTTGATTCAACTGATATAGTTGCTATGTATTGTTATATTTTGACTGAAATTAAGGAACAGTTACAGCAAGAAGTAAATCCTGATATTAAATCTTTAGCAGAACGTTTTCAAGAAAAATATTTAGGTATAGAAGCTAGTTTATTTAATGAGAAGTATTATTTACGAGTTACTAATGAATTAAAAGATGCTTTAGAATTAATTGATCATTACACTCCAATTAAAGATAGTGATTATTGGGATTTTTACGAAGCTATATATAAATTTTTGTTTGGAGATTTAGATAATTCTTTAAAAGGTGAAGTTTGGGGATTTAGTAATTTTAATACTATCTGGGAATCAATGTGTTTAACTCATGTGATTCACAGTATAGCACTTAATTCTATTTTTTATTTTGACAAAACATTCATATCTAATAGCTTGATAAATAAATGGAATGATTGTAGCAAAATAATTGATATTACACATATATTTAATATTAATGGTAATAACCTAATCCCTGATTTAGTAATTTGGTCATTTGAATCTGAAGAAGGTGAAATTTTATCATTAACCAATAGAGAGTTTAAGAAAAGAAATTATATTGAATATAGTCTAACAAAAAACGATTCATTTAATGATCATGGCTATCTGACTATATTTGATATAAATATAAAATTTGGTGGTAAAAGAATTAGTCAATCAAGAATAAAAGGTCTAAAGATTACTAATATTGATAAATCATTAGAAGAAAATTTAAAACATTGTTTTAATGACATCAAGATTAATTCTAAACAAAAATTACCTGATAACTATTATTCATATTGGAATGTTACTAATATCAATCACGAAGAATTAGTAATGATGATATCTCTAAATCATATATTTTATAAAGCATTACTCATGAAACTATATGATTATACTAATTTTTTTGAAGAATTTATATGTAATATATTTGGTACGGACGCAAAAATTAACAATAATATTTTCTATTGGTCACTATTTCGTGAATATTCTAGATTACGTGAAATGGACGAAATAAATCAACTATATAAAGAATTTCTTGATAAACGTAATTTTTATTTTATTGATATAAAATACTCCGATCCTCAATATTACGAAAATATAGACAAGATAGAAGAAATAAAAAACAGAAGTATTAGAAAACAATTTGTTTATGAATATATACTACAAAAGCATCTTGAAAAAACTAACAACCCATTAAAAGAATTAGATATAAAAAGCGAATTTTGGCTTCCTGCTTATTCGGAAACTCAAGAAACATTTATACCAATGCCAGAAAATACAAAATTTATGAATAATTATATTAAATTAACAGGTGTAAATATCATGGCTGTAATTGACAGCTATTTAGAAACAGAAGAAAAGTAACTTAAAATACTGTCTTGTTGAGATAGTGTGATTTTGGGAGTGCGATGACCAATCACACGAAATGTATCGCTTTGAGATAAAATAGAACAAAGGTAAATATAGCGTTTGTTAAAATAACCTCTATGTCCCTACAAGAACTGAAAGAGCAAGCCTTTCAACTACCTGAAAGCGATCGCTTGTAGGATGATTTTGGGAGTGCGATCGCTGTGAGATAAAATAGAATAAGGCTAAATTAGGTATTTCCCATTCTTCCTATCAAAACGAGGTACAGATGACTTATTTAGAACTACATCAAAAAATTGAACAACAAATATCCCAACTACCACCAGAACAGCTTTCCTTAGTTAGTGATTTCCTTGACTCTATCCAGGAAAAAACTACCGTAAATCAACGCCCGTTACGTCGTATTTCCCCCATTAAGCGAGGTAAAAAAGCAGGTGATTTACTACATTATGCTGGAACTTGGCATGGTGATGATCTGGAAGATTGTCTGCGTTTAGTTGAAGAAACTCGTTCTCAAACGCAGTTTTAATTTTTGTCACTATGTCTTATTTGCTCGATACTAATCATTGTAGCTACATTATTAATGGTAATCCTCAAGTTACCGATACTTTAAAATTTCGCTCTGCTGTTACCATTGGCGTTAGCATTATTACTTATGCAGAATTACTATATATGACAGAAAAATCAGCACTAAAATCTCAAAATTTAGGTGCAGTTCAAGTTTTTTGTCTGATGTTGATCTGTATTTTATTGATGAAGAAACTGCTATTATTTACAGTCGTTTAAAAGCATCTGTTTTTAACTATTTTGCTCCCAAAGACAAAAGCAAACGTCGTAGTTTCAGCATTGAAAACTTGGGATTTAGCGATCATGATCTTTGGATAGCAGCGACAGCTATTCAACACAACCTCACTCTCGTTTCTGCTGATAGCGATTTTAGGCGTATTCATCAAGTACAGCCTTTTTCTCTGGAATCATGGGTATAGGTTGACTCTACTTTAAAAAACAGCTTGGAGAAAATGAACGATCGCTTGTAGGGTGATTTTGGGGAGAGCGATCGCTTGTGATGTGATTTTTGGGAATGCGATCGCTATGAGTAGTGTGATTTTTTAGAGTGCGATCGCTGTGATGTGATTTTGGAGAAGTGCGATAGCGAAGCTGACCGAAGGTATCGCTTGTAGTGCAATTAGCTAAACCCTGGTAAAACGGAGGCTTGGTTTCTAGAAAAAGTTATTTCTGACCTGAAAAGAGATAGGAGATTTTAACCAATGGTCTGGTGTCTGTTGTACCGAGTAAACTTCTAAATTAACTTCTAGCTTTTAAATATTCTGCTCTGATTTTGAAAATCAACATTGTTCCGGCTGTAAATAATATTCCTAAGAAGAGGTTTTTCCAACTCAAACTTTTATGACTTTCAGTGATCAAAATAGCTTCCATTAGGATAGAAGGTAATAAAATGCCACTTGGAATCAAAACCTTAGAAACTATCACCCTATTGTTAGCCAAGAGATTTAGTATAGCTAAACTCGCACCTAAAGGTATAAAAATCAGCGCATAATAAAATAATTTCTGATTAAACGGAATTAATTCCAGTAAATGAAAAGAGTAAGAGCGTTGTACTTTGTCGATATATACTTGAACTGTTCCCCTGGAATAAGTGATGATAATTTGATGGAATTTATTGTCTGTAAAAACCTTCGGTATCATCAGTTGTAAATCTGCACCATTTTCTCCCGTCAGCGGGGTTCTTAACCTTAAATCCAAGTAATTTCCCTGCTGTGACAGCGTTAAATTACGCCGCAAATAACTACCAGAAATTGAGATTATCCGCGCTGGACCAGTCTGTTGAGTATTTTCAGTAGCAAGATTAGCAAACAAGGTAAATTCAGATTTTTGGCTAATTCTTTGATTGAGATTTTTTACAGATTCTGCTGTCTTTAGCCATTGACTAGAATTCACAAAAACGCCTTGACCTTCTTCTTCTATATTTGTAGGCGTTCCTTGCCATAATAGTTCTGGCAAATTTCCGGTTTGTTCTTGATAACAACATTTTCCGTTTAATTGATAGTTAGCTAACAGAGAACCATCAAGATTTTTAAAGTAATTAGTAGCATCATTTAAACCTTTTCTGGCTTCATAACTTGATATAGCTTTATCAGTAATATAAACTTCCGATATATATCCTTGCCAGGGTCTATTCCCAGTGCGTTCATTACCTAGCACCAGGGGATAATTTAAATCCCAATTACTTAAATTTATGGTACTTTGCCAGAATATAGAAATCAGTAAAGTGAAAGATACATAAGCCAGAATAAATCCTGTGATTTGTTGATTTGATAATCTTGAACTATTCCCTGTAGTTTGTGAACCAGTATTACTTAATTTTTGATAATTCCAGAAATAAAAGCCCAATAAACCTAGACCTCCCCCTAAGGTATTGTTAACAATATCTGCTGGAGTAGGACTTCTGGAAGGGAGAAAGATTTGTAAAGTTTCAACTGTCAATGATAAGCCTGCACTTAGCACCAATACTATGATTATTTGTAATAGTATTCTAATTTTAAGTTTCTGCAAGAAATTAGCGCAATAAAAACCTAAAGGCATAAATAATAAAACATTATTTACCTGATCTTGAAAAGAACTTACATGGTTAAAACTGGCAAAAAAATCAGTTACAGAAAAACTATGAGGTAAGGAAAAATTAAATGGATAAAGCGTAGCTATGACTATTACCAAAGTAGTTGCTAATACAAACAACAAATTCAGCCTAAGCCTATATGATTTTATTACTTTAGGTTTTTGAGTAGGATTTTTGCGTTGATTCATAAGTTCCTCACGTTTAGTAACTGACGGTGAATGTCTGAAATTCAACTGGCAATAAATAGGACTCAATAATTATTTAACACGTATTCACTGCTAATGTAAGTTAGTTATAGCGTAACTCGAATAGTGATGTATATTGTTAGGAATAAGAATTATGATAGATGCTGAATTTTGTTTATCTTTATTGTAATGTTTCCATTATAACAAGTTTGATATTATTTCCATACATAAAATATATAGGAATCCGATTTCATTACTTATAGCTTGCGTGGCGTAGCCATAATTACTCCTGGAGGCAGGGAATAAGAAATAAGGAATAAGGAATAGGGAATAGGGAATAGAATTATATAATTACAGAAAATTCAGGTATACGGGGTGTACTAAGCTTTTGTTTTAAATTAAATATTAGTCCTATAAATGCCATTTTTTATTAAGAATTTATCAAGTATTTATGACTTTTTTATAAAGACAAAACCCTTAGTTTTGAAAAGAATCATTTAACATATTTATATTAAATTTATCATTAAAAATTTGGTTTTCCTGTAGTCAGATATACAACCTTTAATTAAGATTATACTTACTCATTTATATAAATAATGACTTTATTGCAGATACTATAGGAATCCGGTTTGATTACTGATAGCTTGCGTAGCCAATAAACCAAAAAGCTTTTATAAGTCTTGCCACGTGGACATTTCGCCTAAATATAGAGAGAACACAAAACAACCAATTAATAAGCTTTTCAGGCGATACCCCTAGCACTGATGATGGCTATCGCTTTAGCGCAACCTCATATAGAATTGCTATTAATTATTTCTGCCATGCGAAAACAGCAATAATTTATGCAGCCGTCAAGAGTTAATGTAAAAATTAATACAACTAGATTCTTTCTAATGCTCTTAACAGTATCATAAAGAAAAGGTTAGGTTAGGACTTACACAAAAGAACTTGGTTTATTACCATAACTAGTCTTGAGTAACCGGATGTCTGGTATCTGATGCGTAAGTTTTAAAAAGTTAGCCTTGATACTTGTGTTTCCAACTTCCAGTATGGATGTATTACACTCATGACTGAACTCACACTGCTTTTAACAGAGGGTAATATTGAAACCGAGGTTTCAGTGAAGCAAGATGTATTTATTATCGGTCGCTTGCCAGAATGCGACTTGTTTTTACCTTTTGGGGGAGTTTCCCGCAGACACGCCCGTATCGTCAAAACCAATGATGATGTGTGGACTATTGAGGATATGGGTAGTAAAAATGGAACCCAAGTAAATCACAACCCTGTTACTTCAGCCGAAGAGTTGCGAGACGGTGATGTTATTTGGTTGGGTAATGTCAGTTTGGTAGTAATTTTATCAACTAATGTAGAACAGTCACCGTCTCCATATTTAGGAAATTCGGAAACTAATAATCAGCAAATCACAATTCTGCGGAATGTCAAAGAACTGCAACAACAATGGATAGACGCTAGTAGCATTAATGGCAAGAACAATAAAGAAAAAACCATTGCCCGTCTAAAAGACTTGGTAGACATAGCTAAAAATCTCTGTGCAGCAGCATCTATTGAAGAAATTTTTTCTCAGGTGCAACAAGTAGTTTTTCGTTATATTGATGGCATGGAACGCCTGGCATTATTAATTGATGTTGATGGCTCCGGAAATTTGCAGTTAATCAACTCAGCCACTAAAATTAGTTCCCACGACAAAAATTTGCCCACTGATGGTAGTTGGATTAGTCGCAGTATTTGTCAAAAAGTATTTACTGAGAAAGTAGCTATTCAAAGTGCTGATACCCAGTCTGATGAACGTTTTTCTAGTGAACAAAGTATTTTATTTAAAGGTATTATGAGTGCAATGGCAGTACCTTTATGGGATGAAAATAAAGTAGTCGGTGTTCTCTACGCCGATGCTCATCTTTATTCTTCCCAGTGGGAAAATAATGGTGAAGAAGAACTCAGCTTTTTTTCTGCTTTAGCAAATTTGGTTGCATCTAGTGTTCAACGTTGGTTATTAGTAGATAAACTCAAAGCTGAAGAGGTCATTCGTCACCGTTTAGAACGGTATCATTCTCCGGCGGTGGTGCAGCAGTTAATAGCAGTGAGAGAATTTCCCGATGGGCGTTTGCCTCCTAACGAACGTGAAATCAGTATTATATTTGCTGATTTGGTAGGCTTTACGGCAATATCGGAAAGGCTCAAACCCACAGAAATTTCTGAATTATTAAATAATTTTTTTGAGGAAATGTTACAAGAAGTGTTTGCCTATGGTGGCACTTTAGATAAATATATTGGTGATTGTATTATGGCTTTTTTTGGCGCTCCCGAACCACAACCAGGTCATGCAGATCGGGCTGTTGCTGCTGCTAAAGGAATGCTCTCTCGTCTGCAACGTCTTAATGCTAATCATTTTTGGCAGGAATCTTTACAATTACGTATTGCTATTAACAGTGGTAAAGCTGTGGTGGGTGATGTGGGAAGTTCTCAAAGGTTAGACTATACAGCGTTAGGAACAACAATTAATGTGGCCGCTAGGATGGAACCAATTTGCCCTCCTGGTGAATGTGTTATCAGTGAAGCCACTTATAGAATGCTGTCGCAAAAGTCTGATTTTCAAGAAATGGGAGACCATCGTTTTAAAGGTATTGATAGATTTATTAAGGTTTATCAGACAAAAATGAATTAATTTTTATGGGTCAATTGTGATATTATGCCTGTCTGAATAGTTATCATATGTTAGGGCAGGGAAAAGGGAATAGGTGATGGGTAATAGGAAAAAAGTTATTATAAGTAATTCGCCGGTCGTGATATAACTTGTCAGTTATTAATTAATTACTAATATTTTTTTTAAGTATTTTATTATCGTATTGTATACTTTATTTCAAAAAAAGTTGCAAATTCTTAATATTAAGCAACTCTTTCACAATTGAAAGACTAGAATTTTGATGGTAGCTTCTATGATGAATCTGTGTAAGACTAGGAAGCTACCTGAAGCTATTTTTTAACGGGAGGTCAGGTAATGGCTATCGCCACGATTAATCCTACCACTGGGGAAACTCTGAAAATCTTTGAGTCGCTTGAGGATGGAGAAATAGCGGCTAAACTGGAATTAGCACAGCAGACTTTTGAGCAGTATCGTCAGACTAGTTTTCAGTTGCGATCGCAATGGTTACAACAAGCAGCCAATATTTTAGAGCAAGAAAAGGCAGATTTTGCCAAATTGATGACTCTAGAAATGGGTAAAACCTTAAAATCTGCGATCGCTGAGGTAGAAAAATGCGCCCTCGTCTGTCGATACTATGCGGAAAATGCCCCTAATTTCCTCGCTGATGTCACAGTTAAAACCGACGCTAGTCATAGTTTTGTTAAATATCAGCCTTTAGGTATAATTCTTGCTGTTATGCCTTGGAATTTTCCCTTCTGGCAAGTTTTTCGCTTTGCCGCACCAGCACTGATGGCCGGAAATGTGGGGTTACTCAAACACGCTTCCAATGTACCCCAGTGTGCTTTGGCAATAGAAGATATTATCAACCGCGCAGGTTTTCCAGCAGGTGCATTTCAAACTTTATTAATCGGTGCTGCTAAAGTTGCCGATTTAATGGCTGATGAGAGGGTAAAAGCAGCCACCTTAACCGGCAGTGAACCAGCAGGTGCTTCTTTAGCTGCTGCATCTGGTAAACAAATTAAAAAAACCGTCTTAGAATTAGGTGGCAGTGACCCATTTATTGTTCTAGAAAGTGCTGATTTAGAAGCAGCAGTATCCACCGCAGTCACAGCGCGGATGTTAAATAATGGACAGTCTTGTATAGCAGCCAAACGCTTTATTGTTGCAGAAACAATTGCTGATCAGTTTGAAAAACTGCTGTTACAAAAAATCCAGGCGCTGAAAGTTGGTGATCCTTTGGCAGCAGACACAGATTTAGGACCATTGGCAACTCCCGGTATTCTTCAAGATTTGGATAAACAAGTCCAAATTGCCGTTGAAAGTGGTGCTAAAGTCCTCACAGGTGGATATGCTTTAGAAGATCGTCCTGGTAACTTTTACCCGCCAACTATTATCATAGACATCCCTTTAGATCATCCTATTGCCAAAGAAGAATTTTTTGGCCCGGTAGCTTTATTATTTCGGGTTCGGGATATTGATGCTGCCATCAAATTAGCCAATGATTCACCTTTTGGTTTGGGTGCAAGTGCCTGGACAAATAATGAAGAAGAGAAAAATCGCCTTATTCAAGAAATTGAAGCCGGTGCAGTATTTATTAACAGCATGGTAAAATCTGATCCCCGTTTACCTTTTGGGGGGATTAAACGCTCTGGTTATGGACGAGAGTTGAGTATTCAAGGTATTCATGAATTTGTGAATATCAAGACTGTTTGGGTGAAATAATTGTTTTTTAAACGCAGATGGACGCAGATAAACGCAGATGATTTGTTTTTATTTTCGCGTGTATCTAAGATTGTCAGATTTTTTGAGATTGAGGAAATAAAATGAATACGGCAGATTTGTTAGTACAGTGTTTAGAAAATGAAGGAGTACAATATGTTTTTGGTCTTCCTGGTGAAGAAAATTTACACGTTTTAGAAGCTTTAAAAAAATCATCGATTCAATTTATTACCACTCGTCATGAACAGGGTGCAGCATTCATGGCGGATGTCTATGGGAGGTTAACTGGTAAAGCGGGAGTTTGTCTTTCTACTCTTGGTCCTGGTGCTACTAATTTAATGACTGGTGTGGCAGATGCTAATTTAGATGGTGCGCCTTTAGTAGCTATCACCGGACAGGTGGGAACTGATAGAATGCACATTGAATCCCATCAATATTTAGATTTGGTGGCTATGTTTGCCCCAGTTACTAAATGGAATAAACAGATAGTTAGACCGAGTATTACACCAGAAGTAGTTAGGAAAGCATTCAAGCGATCGCAAACTGAAAAACCCGGTGCAGTTCACATTGATTTACCGGAAAATATCGCTGCTATGCCCGTAGAAGGCAAACCTTTAAATAAGGATAATAGCGAAAAAACCTATGCTTCTTTTGCCAGTATTCGCGCCGCTGCCGCTGCAATTTCTCAAGCCGTAAACCCCATAATTTTAGTGGGAAATGGGGCAATTCGCGCCCAAGCTAGTGATGCAGTGACGCAATTTGCTACCCAAATGAATCTTCCTGTTGTTAATACTTTTATGGGTAAAGGTGTTATTCCCTATACTCACCCTTTAGCTTTATGGTCTGTAGGATTGCAACAACGAGATTTCATTACTTGCGGTTTTGATAATACCGATTTAGTCATTGCAATTGGCTATGATTTAATTGAATTTTCTCCGAAAAAATGGAACCCTGAAGGTACTATTCCCATTATCCATATTGCGGCTACTTCTTCCGAAATTGATAGTAGTTATATTCCCCAAGTGGAAATAGTTGGCGATATTTCTGATTCACTCAATGAAATTTTAAAATTGGCAGATCGTCAAAGTAAACCTACACCCTACGCTATTAGTTTACGTTCAAATATTCGCGCTGATTACGAACAATACGCTAATGATGATGGATTTCCTATTAAACCGCAAAAATTAATTTATGATTTGCGGCAAGTGATGGGTCCAGATGATATTGTTATTTCTGATGTCGGCGCACATAAAATGTGGATTGCTAGACATTATCATTGTCACAGTCCCAATACGTGCATTATTTCTAATGGTTTTGCAGCAATGGGAATTGCAATTCCTGGGGCTTTAGCAGCTAAATTAGTCTATCCAAATCGCAAAGTTGTAGCAGCGACTGGTGACGGTGGCTTTATGATGAATTGTCAAGAATTAGAAACCGCTTTGCGCGTGGGTACACCATTTGTCACCTTAATTTTTAATGATGGTGGCTATGGTTTAATTGAGTGGAAACAAGAAAATCAATTTGGTAAAGGTAACTCTGCTTTTGTGCATTTTGGTAATCCTGATTTTGTCAAATTAGCCGAAAGTATGGGTTTAAAAGGTTATCGCGTTGAATCTGCAACTGATTTAATTCCTGTCCTTAAAGAAGCCTTAATTCAAGATGTACCTGCGGTGATAGATTGTCGGGTAGATTATCGGGAAAATCGCAGGTTTAGTCAAAAATCAGGTGAGTTGAGTTGTGATGTTTAGGTGATTGGTGATTGGTGATTGGGAAAAATATAATTACCCATTACCCATTACCCATTACCCATTACCCATTACCCATTACCCATTACCCATTACCCATTACCCAAATTTGTCTGATAGCGTAGCTATCAGACAAAATCAAATTTTAAAAAATCATCACATTTTTATTAAATCAACATCCTGAAAATCCTAAAATCCTGGACATCCTGATTCAGACAAATTTATTAAGCTATAATTTAATGATTACCAACTATAAATTAATTTATGATTGCTGTTAAAAATCAACTGACACTACAAGAATTTCTCAACTCTCCAGAAGAAGAGGATATCACCTATGAATTAGTTAACGGGGAAGCAAAACCAAAAATGTCACCAAAAAGATTCCATTCTAGATTAACTATTGCATTATGTTTAATTCTGACTCAATGGGCAGAAAATAAAGGTGAAGTTGGTGTAGAATGGGCGGTTATTTTAAGAATTCGTGGTAAAGATTGGGTTCCTGTACCAGACTTATTATATATTTCCTATTCTCGGTTTCCTAGTGATGTAATTGAAAATGAAGCTTGTCCCATTCCTCCTGATTTAGTCATAGAAATTATATCACCTGACCAATCTTTTGGGGAGATGAGCGCCAAAGCTACAGATTATCTTGATGCAGGTGTGTTGAGAGTTTGGGTAATAGATCCCAAAGCGAAAACTGTAACTATATTTTATCCTGATGCACGACCACAAACAAAACGCAGTCAAGATAGTTTAGAAGATTCTCTATTTCCAGGTTTGGTAATTTCTGCGGAACAAATTTTTCAACAAGCGGGTATTCCTTAAAGTATTACAGAAGTGGCATAAGTAGCAAAAACAGCGTACACTCTTTTTGTTGCTAACGCTAACAAAGGAGAATGCTGTGACTAAATTTTTATTTGTAACCGACCTGGATCATACCCTAGTAGGCGATGACCAGGCTTTGGTAGAATTAAGCGATCGCCTCCAAAGTCATCGTCAACAACATGGTACAAAAATAGTTTATTCTACCGGGCGATCGCCTCTTCTTTATCGGGAATTACAACAAGAAAAAAATCTCTTCTCACCAGATGCGCTGGTTGTATCTGTCGGTACGGAAATTTATCTCGATGGTAGCGATACTCCAGATCCTGACTGGTCAAAAATTCTCTCCCCCGGATGGCAACGGGAAACTATACTTACTATCACCCAGAAATTTCCTGAATTAGTTCTGCAACCAGACTCAGAACAACGTCCTTTTAAAGTCAGTTTCTTTCTCAAAGAAGAGTTTTCTGGGATATTACCAAAACTTGAGGCAGAGTTGGAAAAATCCCAACTAAATATAAAGTTAATTTATAGTAGCGGTATCGACCTTGACATTTTACCCCTTACCAGCGATAAAGGTCAAGCAATGCAATTTCTACGTCAAAAGTGGAAATTTGCAGCCGAGCAAACTGTTGTTTGTGGCGATTCAGGTAATGATATTGCTTTATTCGCTGTAGGTAACGAACGGGGAATCATTGTCGGTAATGCTCGTCCAGAGTTATTACAATGGCACAATCAGAATCCTGCTGACTACCGTTACCTAGCACAAAACCGTTGTGCTGCGGGGATTATGGAAGGATTAAAATACTTTGGTTTCCTGGAATGATTAGCTATCTCAAAGGTATTGTTGCTGGTGTGCAAACGGTTAGCCCTAATCGCGTCATTTTGACTTTAGAGGTGAACGGCATGGGGTATGATTTACAGATTCCCCAACGCCTGGCTAACCAATTAACAAATACTGGTAATGTGGTACAAATTTTTACTCATTACCAAATACGAGAAGAAGTACCCATACTCTATGGGTTTTCTTCCCCCTCAGAACGGGATTTATTTCGTCACTTGCTATCTGTAAGTGGCATTGGTGCAGCTTTAGCGATCGCTCTCTTGGACACTTTAGAATTACCAGAGTTAGTCCAAGCGATTGTTGCCGCTAATACCCAAATTTTAATTCAAGCTCCTGGTGTGGGCAAGAAAACCGCTGAACGTTTATGTTTAGAACTGAAAGGAAAATTGATTGAGTGGCGCAAATCAGCAGGTTTTTTCGTGGCTACAGGTGGCCCTGCACCAGGAATTTTGGAAGAAGTGCAAATGACGCTCTTCGCTTTGGGATATACTGCCCATGAAGTTAGTCATGCTCTGCACGTGGTCAGCGAAGATATCGGTTTACCCAAAGATGCCTATGTAGAAGATTGGATTAAACAAGCGATCGCTCATCTTAGCAACAGCGAAGTAGTTCATAATTCATAATTCATAATTGGGAATTAGACATCTAAAACATCAGTGTATTCTTGTTAAAAATCAGTGTGTGCGATTCAGAATTGCTGAGTAATGAATAATAATCCTTACGCTTGGATAGAAGCATCTTTAGAAACCATTCATCGGGCTGACTGGTATCGTTCTGTACAAACAATCAACAGTCTTCCCGGTGCAACCGTGCTGTTATCTGGGCAAAAGGTAATTAATTTTGCCAGTAACGATTACTTAGGATTAGCAGGAGATGAACGCTTACAAACAGCCGCCATTAAAGCTATTCAACAATTTGGTACTGGTAGCACTGGTTCTAGATTACTCAGCGGACATCGAGAATTACACAGGGAATTAGAACAAGCCATCGCATCTACCAAACAAACAGAAGATGCAGTAGTATTTAGTTCAGGATATTTAGCAAATATAGGTGTAATTACTGCTTTAATAGGCAAGCGAGACTTAATATTATCAGATCAATATAACCATTCCAGCTTGAAAAGAGGGGCTGTTCTGAGCGGTGCAGCCGTCATAGAATACCCGCACAATAGTACTGCAGTATTGGCAGAAAAACTATCTCAACAACGTCAAAACCACAGACGCTGTTTAATTATGACTGATAGTGTCTTCAGCATGGATGGTGATTTATGTCCTTTACCAGAACTGTTAGACTTAGCTGAAGAATTTAGCTGTATGCTGCTCTTAGATGAAGCACACGCTACCGGAGTCATGGGTAAAACTGGGGCTGGGTGTGTGGAACATTTCGGCTGTACAGGTAGAGAGTTAATTCAAATAGGAACATTAAGCAAAGCCTTGGGAAGTTTAGGCGGATATGTAGCGGCAAGTCATACTCTCATTGACTTTTTAAGAAATCGCGCTCCCAGTTGGATTTACACTACAGCCCTTTCACCGGCAGACACAGCAGCCGCCTTAGCAGCTATGAAAATAGTACAACAAGAACCAGAACGACGACAGCGATTGTGGGATAATGTTAATTATTTGAAACAATTGATTAGAGATAATCTACCTAACTTAAAAATCTTACCTTCCGAATCACCGATATTATGTTTTCAATTGCCTGATGCAGCCACAGCATTAACAGCAGGAAAGCACCTGAAAGAAGTGGGTATTTTTGCCCCTGCTATACGTCCCCCCACAGTTCCCACCAGTCGGATCAGAATCACGATGATGGCAACACATGAATTAGAGCATATTGAGAAATTAGTAAATACTTTGAAAGGTATGCAACTATAGCATTCTTCCCTAAAGCAATACCAACCGATGTCTATGAGTCATTTTCTGGTTCTTACCCCCCTGTTCCTGGTAAGAAGATGATTTCAGGGATTTTTTGAGCAACAGCATTTCCAACAGCCTCCCCCTCGAGCATTCGACCAAAAAAAGCTATAGAAAAATTACCTATCAACATCATCCATCAAAAATACTCATTGGTCAATTGAGCAGATATTAAGTTACAATAAGGGGTCGCAAACCCAGTAAGTCATAGCCGGATTTGTCCCGGAGGTACGATTGACGAAATTTATCTTAAAAATTCTCTGGTTAGATGAGAACGTTGCCTTAGCAGTTGATCAAGTTGTCGGTAAAGGTACAAGCCCTTTAACTAAATACTTTTTCTGGCCTCGTAATGATGCTTGGGAAGAACTAAAAAAAGAGTTAGAATCCAAACACTGGATTACTGACATTGATCGCGTCGAGTTGCTGAACAAGGCAACAGAGGTGATCAACTACTGGCAAGAAGAAGGCAGAAACCGCCCGATGGCAGAAGCGCAGTTGAAGTTTCCTGAAGTTGCCTTCACAGGTAGCGCCTGATTGGGTAATTGGTAATTGATTGGTAATTGGTAATTCGTAATTAGCAATTACTACCCAATTCCGACCCAATCCCCAGTTTTCTATAACTATTGTAGAGACGCTCCATGCGTCTCTACGATCTTTGTAGGAGAATTCTCTTGTAAATCCTCCTCCTGCCTTTTTTATCCCAAACCGCCAGCGGCTTGAAAACGAGCGCGAGCGCGTTTAAAGGCTTTATTTGCCTGAATTTGAGCCTGTCTGTCCCCTGCGGGAACTTGGTTCAATTTGGTTTGTGATTCGCTGTAAGCTTTGCGGGCTTCTTCTAAATTAATAGCATCGCCACGTTCAGCACCATTAACGAGAATGGTAACTTCATCTTCTTCAACTTCAGCAAAACCACCTAATAGAGCGATCGCTTGCCAGTTGGAAGTTTTGTTGGCACGAACACGCATTACACCTATATCCAAGGCAGATAACATTGGTGCGTGTCCAGTCAGGATACCCAACTGACCAGTTGTGCTAGGCAGTATCACTTCATCAGCTTGAGCATCCCACACAGTTTTATCTGGGGAAATTACACGAACGGTTAATGTCATATTTTGAGTTTCTACTTATGGTGGGTTTGAGGTGTGACAGGTGACAGGTGACAGGTGACAGTATTTACTTTTCCCTGTTCCCTGTTCCCTGTTCCCTGTTCCCTCTATTAGCCTTTTAGCTTTTCAGCTTTAGCGATCGCTTCGTTGATATCGCCTACTAAGTAGAAAGCTTGCTCAGGTAAAGCATCCAACTCACCAGAAAGAATTTGCTTAAATCCTTTGATGGTGTCTTCCAACTTCACATACTTACCAGGAGAACCGGTAAATACTTCAGCTACGAAGAAGGGCTGAGACAAGAAACGCTCAACTTTCCGCGCCCGTGCCACAATGAGACGGTCTTCTTCAGACAATTCATCTAAACCGAGAATGGCGATGATGTCTTGTAGTTCTTTGTAACGTTGTAAGGTTGATTGTACAGCACGTGCAGTATCGTAGTGATCACTACCAACGATATTGGGTTGCAACATTGTAGAAGTAGAACCCAGAGGATCTACCGCAGGATAAATACCTTTAGCTGCCAAACCACGAGACAATACTGTTGTACCATCCAAGTGAGCAAAAGTAGTTGCAGGCGCGGGGTCAGTCAAGTCATCGGCAGGTACATATACAGCTTGAATAGAAGTAATAGAACCTTCGGTTGTAGAAGTAATCCGTTCTTGCAACGCACCAACGTCTGTACCCAGAGTGGGCTGATATCCTACCGCAGAAGGCATCCGACCCAACAGCGCAGATACTTCAGAACCAGCTTGTACAAACCGGAAGATATTATCAACAAACAGCAGTACGTCTTGCTTGTTCACATCCCGGAAATATTCAGCCATTGTCAAACCAGACAAACCAACCCGCATTCTGGCTCCGGGTGGCTCGTTCATTTGACCATAAACTAGAGCAATTTTGGATTCATTGAGGTTGTCTTTGTTGATAACCCCAGATTCCATCATTTCGTTATAGAGGTCATTACCCTCACGAGTGCGTTCACCCACACCCGCAAATACAGACACACCACCATGTTGGGTAGCGATGTTGTTGATCAATTCCATCATGATCACGGTTTTACCAACACCAGCACCACCGAACAGTCCGATTTTACCACCGCGTCTGTAGGGGGTTAGCAAGTCAACAACTTTAATCCCAGTTTCAAACACAGAAGGCTGGGTTTCCAGTTCTGTAAATTTAGGAGCGTCACGGTGAATGGGTAGAGTTGCTTCAGCGTTTACCGGACCTTGGTTGTCTACGGGTTCACCTAAAACGTTGAAAATTCGACCCAGAGTGGCTTTACCTACGGGTACGCTGATGGGAGCGCCTGTATCAACTACTTCTAAACCACGGACTAAACCATCAGTGGTACTCATAGCAACGGCTCTAACTTGGTTATCGCCTAACAGTTGCTGTACTTCAACGGTGAGGCTGATGTTTTGTCCAGCTTCGTTGGTGCCGTTGATGGTCAAAGCGTTGTAGATTTGGGGTAATTTACCGCCGGGGAACTTAACGTCTACAACCGGACCAATTACTTGGGTAATGTAACCTATGTTTGTTTTTTCTGCGGTGGTGACCATGCTGCGCCTAATGAATGAAGCTATTTTTCAGAGTTGGTCGTCAAAGACCTGAGATCAAGCAATATCATCTTTTAGGTTAGCATTGAACGACCCCTCTGTTCGCCATAAATTCTTTATTAAGAGGAGATCCCCAACTTGTTCCCGCAGTCGAGGATCTCTGGTATCAAAAGCAAAAATGCCATGTCTGGTGTTGACACGGCATGGATTGAATTATATTTAGTTATAGATTTATGCTTTAACGGCGGCTTGTTGTTTGCGTTTACGAAGTGAGGTAATGCCAAAAGCACCTAAGCCTAAGATACCGATCAGGGAAGCAGGTTCGGGAGTTGTTTTGGGTGGTACTACACTAATAGAACCGCCTTTCAATAACACAGCAGAGTCCAAAACACTATCACCCACATCCTTAATTTTGATACTGAGAGTATTTACAGCATTCTTATTCACAGCACCCTGAAAAGTAAGATTTGTGGTGTATCCATCTAACTGTGTAGCGTTACCAGTATTGTTGATGTAAGCTGGGTTGAAAGGTCCACTAGGGCTATTTGCCAGGTTGTTGATAGTGACGAAGTTACCGTTGGCTAAAAGTGCTAAGTTTGTTCCGTTTAATAAAAGCTCGAAGGAATCGTTAAACTGGCTACCTGCGTACTCTAAAAACTCTTCGGAACCAAACACATATTCAAAGAAGACATTGCTTACTGTATTGTCTGCAAAGAAGGATATATCTAGTTGAGCTAAGTCGAAAGAGCCGGGAGTGTCACCTGGTGTGCCATAAGAGGTTGTTTTGCTAGATGTATCATTTGGTCCGATTACATCTACAACATTTCCTGTACTGAGAACTACACCAGAACCCAAACCAAATGGATCATTATTGAACAAGCCAAACGCATTTGCATTACCTGTGGTTGTCACAGTGAAGCCACTAAGTCCACTAGTATTAGACCCTAACAATGAGTTGAGCAAATCATTAGGATTGTTATTTTGAGTTACAGTGAAAGCAGAAGCCGCGCTTTGACCGCCTAGAGCTACGGTTGTACTTACTGCCGCTGCTGCCACTATTGACAAATTTTTCAAAAAATTTACATACTTCATAGTATTATTTTCCTCTTCTCTTGTTGATCTATTCGATACTACTTATCATAATAAGTTTTCTATGCCTGTAAACCCTTTTTCAGCTACTTCATAGAAATTTTACTGTTAGAAAAAGCTACTATTATCTACTATTATGGGGAGTAACCGTTAAAACACTTACGTAGTAAAGTGTATAGCCAACTATCTACCGACAGATTAAAGAAGTTTGATATTTAAAGAAATGATGAAGCTAATGTAAATAATTTATTTATTAAAGCGAGACAATTAATATCATTTTTATGCTATGATTTAAACTAAAAAGTCATAATCTAATAGACATAGATATTATCATATATCCCACATTCCGCACCCCCAGGTGTCACAATCGATAACTGCGGATTTTTGAATACCTCAAAGGATAAGTTTTATACAAAATCCTGGAAATTTTAGATAGCGGTAGCGAAGCGATGCTGCAAGCAGTTCACTAATCTCAAATCTCCAAGACAGCAAAGCTATTTTTCAGAGTTGGTCGTCAAAGACCTGAATTCAAGTAATATCATCTTTTAGGTTAGCATTGAAGGACTCCACCTTCGCCTTAAATTCATTCTTAAGAGTAGATCCCCAATTACTTGAACAAGTTGGGCATATTTGGTATCAAAAGCAGAAATGCCATGTCTGGTGTTGACACGGCAGGAATTGAATTATATTTATTTGTGCTGAATAAATATATGCGTTAAATTGCGGTTTGCTTGCGTTTGCGGAGTGAGGTAACGCCAAAAGCACCCAAGCCTAAGATACCGATGAGGGAAGCGGGTTCAGGAACAGTAGTAGGTTTAATTTCAGCCTTAAGTTTCTGGTCAATGGCTTCACCAAAGGTTTGGAAGTTAGTAGCTGTCTTGAGGAAGGCTGGGCTACCATCAGCATTAATCCCGCCCACAATGTTATTTTGATAGAAGTTCGCCAGTCCAGACTCACCACCAATGATTATACCGTTAATGGCATCAACACCAGCCGCTAGAGCAGCATTTCGGGCAGCAAGTGTGTTAGCACCAGCGTTTTGAGCGCCGTCACCAGCCACGTCGATGACTTGACGAGTTCCATCAAAGGCATTATTGAAGAACTTGGGTGTGGCGAAATTAATTGCCGAACCAGGCGCGGTTAAACCACTGAAAGGACGCGCTGCTGTATTGATCAGGTTAGCAAAGTTCTGTGAAGCTGCTACGCTATCAATCAAAGTCCAACCTATAGTTTCTTGTTGCTCACTTGCACCGGACCAGTAGATATAGTTAACTGCAATCTTGCCGTATTGTCCCTTAGAAATGAAGTTGTTGAAAAGGTCAGGATTTGCGAAAGCATTTACATAGCCCTGTTTTAGCAGGTTAAATTCGGAGAGAACTACGCTTCCAGATACGTCAGTCAGGAGGGAAAGTTCCAAATCTACAAGAGTTTGGGCAGCAGAAGCAGATGTGGAAATAGCTACAACTGACAAACCACAAGTTACTGCTACAAGTGTTCCACGGAACAGGTTAGAAATTTTCATGTTGGCGCTCATTTTCAGATTTAAATGGTAGAGGTTGGTTACAGTAATTCTTATTGATACCTGATATACCCAGAACAAAATTCCTTAGTGTATGTAAGGTTGCTAGTTAAGCATTAATAAGTTGCAGGTAGTACCACATAAGAAATTAATTGTTCTAGTAAGTTTGATGAGGCTTTTTGTCACCTTTCTTCGTATCCGCATAATAATATACCTTTGTAATGCCTGTAAACCCGTTTTCAGCTACTTCATAGAAATTTCACTATTAGAAAAAGCTACTAAATATTGGGAGTAACCGTTAAAACACTTACGTAGTAGAGTGTACAGCCTACTATCTACCGACAGATTAAAAGAGTTTGATATTTAAAGAAATGATGAAGCTAATGTAAATATAATATTATTTTAAGGAGAGTCCATTGAAAAGCTGTTGATTTTGGTGGTTTTCTACTCCAAATCCTCTCCAGCACCTAAAATAGAAAGTAAGTATTAACTTTGCTCCCAGTCGCTTCATCCCTTTACCGTATAATCATTTATGAATTTCTCGTCAGCACGACAGCATTTTTACCAAGAAATTCAACAACCTGACGAGTCCATCAACTTGGCCAGGGCGGCTTTATATATTGCCCAGGAAGAATATCCCGACCTTGAGCCGGAAGAATACTTAAATTCACTGGATACAATGGCAACGGAGTTAGAGGAACGCTTGCCATCTTCCCGCTATCCTTTGCGGATAATTCAAAATATTAATCAGTATTTATACGATGAATTGGGTTTTACAGGTAATAAAATAGATTATTATGATCCGCGTAACAGCTTTTTTAATGATGTGATTGAACGCAGAACAGGTATTCCTATTACTTTAGGGTTAGTTTATATTGAGGTAGCAAAACGCCTTAATTTTCCGATGGTGGGAATAGGAATGCCCGGACATTTCCTCATCCGTCCCGATGTTGCAGATATAGAGATTTTTGTGGATGCTTTCAATGGTGGTGAGGTGATGTTTCCTCAAGACTGCCAGGAACGATTATCACAAATTTATCAGCAAGCGGTAATTTTGAAACCAGAATTTTTAGCAGTAGTGAGTAAGCGGCATTTTTTAGCGCGGATGCTGACTAATTTGAAATATATTTACCTAAAACAGCAGGATTTAGAAAAAACTCTAGCTGTAGTAGAACGAATTTTGCTGTTGTTTCCTGGTGTCAGTTTAGAACTGAGAGACAGAGGTTTGCTTTATTATCAACTTGGTTACTTTACCCAAGCTGTAGAGGATTTACAAAGTTATCTGACTAAGGTTCCCGACGCTGAAGACGCTGACGTGATTCGGCAATTACTGAGTAAATTAGGTAAAAAATAATTTATAATTTATAATTTATAATTAAGTAGGTCAACATAATTAAACATAAAACTCTCACTCAGGAGATACATCCAGACTTGTTTAAGAAGTCAGGGATCTGGGTATTACCTTTTTTAAGTCGAAGCGACTTCCCTCCAGTATTTACCAATGCCCAGAGGTTTTCTGTATAGTAGTATTATTATACTATTTTTAATTTAAGTAAATTTACGCTTGTTATATTTTCTCTATCAAAAGTAGTATGTAGCGCAATAACTTTTTGTTATCTAACCTATTCTATTATGAAATCTATTCTCCAAACCTACGTAGAGAAAGAAATATGGTTACTAATACGAGATAAGTGGTATTTTGCTACTATCATCGGGGTTGTAGATGATTTGCTGTGGTTTAAACACAGAACTCACAACAAAGAGACAGAAGAAGATACTTTGTGGGAAATGGTGGTCAAAACCAGTGAAGTCATTGCCATTGATAAAGTTGTATCTGTGATGAGTAGAAAACCAGATGTATTTATGTCAAGGTTATTGGAAGCAGATAACACCACACATAATCACCAACAGGAACATGAAAAATAATTAGCTAATAATTAGCTGAATGATGGGATGGTAATTTATTAGTTACTGGATAAAGTATTGCCCAATGTGATAGCTTTGGTGAATTTGCGCCAGAGCGATCGCACTACTTTTTTCTGTTGGATTGAATGTAGAATAATAAAAGCCAAAAATGTATAGGCTAACCAGAAATGAAGACTTCTACCGATTTCTACCATTGCTGAATTTTGTGGGAAGATATCAGGTAAAAGAATACCAAAAAATTTGACATTATTACTTTTATAAGAGTTGGAAAGTAAGAAGCCAGCGATAGGAACAGCCCACATAAAGATATATAAACTGGTATGCAGGGCAACAGTTTTAAACCATTCGGTCGAAAATTTAGGAAATTTTTTTGTATATTTGCGCCACCAAACACGCAACAATACTAAAATTCGCCAAGTGAGTACAGCCATTGTTAAAGCGCCGATTGATTTATGAAAATCATAAAGAGAGGGACGAATAAAAACCTCTCTTGGCAACCTGGCCATAGATGTTCCAGTTACAAATAATATTAAATAACCAATTGACATCCACCAATGGATAGACATTAGGTGCTTAAATGCAGAATTTTGTCTGGGTTTAGAGGGTGTATTGACTGAGGACATAGATGATGATTGATTTTAATCTATGTTTATGAACAGTTGTAAATTTAGTTTAGCAAAGATTTAATTTATACGCCCGTGTTTTTGGGTTAAGGTTGATTTAAGGAAGTGGAGAATCTCACCAGCTAAGTACATAAAATATGCTAAACGGCTTTACAAGATAAAATTTAAATCATTTATCAGCATTTATCAGAAAAATGAATCGTGTATATACGTAATAAATGGTATACAGCTTTACATTCCTAAAAGAAATGATTGACAGCATTCAGGAAAGATGGCTGAACGACGCTAACCCGCAAGATAGCTTAAAGATGAATTGATACAGTAGAAGGATAGATATGATAGATATGATAAATACGTCAGATTAACTAGACGCTTGAAAGAAAGAAAATAACGTTTATTTATGCTAAAAACCTTATAGATAAAGGGGTATCGCTCTAAAAAATGGGATGCTCCCCTTTAGAGTTGCATATGGTATTGCTAAATCTAAGATTGAAGTTAATATTTAACTCAATGAAAGCAATTTATTTAGCTAAGTAATGTAACTAACTATGACCACAGTAAAACAAGCTAGATGGCAAGCTGCTCAATTGGCAGAGTCTCAATATTGGGATGGAATGAATATTACTGAACTGTTGAGGATATGCACTGAAAAACCAGATTTCTTGAGTATCCTTAGTCAGGAGCAGCTTCAATATCTATTTGATGATAAAGAAATTCTTGAAATTGGTGTGGGACCACTGGGAATTAGTCTTGCTTCCTTTTATCCAGAAAAACATAAAATCAAAAAATTAGTAAAGTTAGAGCCGTTAGCACGGACTTTAATAACGGAATCATCACTAATCCAACAGATATGGGCTAGACCATTTATTGATTGGATAAGTAGCCTTAGTGAAGAGGGTAATTACATTCAGAAATCTGGAGAACAAATGGAATATGAGGAAGAATTTGATACTGTTATTATTTATAATGTTTTAGATCATGTAAAAGATCCATTGTTAATTTTACGTAATGCTTATAAATCTATACGAAGCGGGGGACAAATATTAGTAGGGGTGGACTGTAGATCAATACTTGGACAAATTAAGTTTGAGTATATCTTGCGTAGGATAGCAAAGGATGAAATTTTAGTGAAAGCTCATCCACATACTTTTTTACATCACCAGGTTGTACAACTCTTAGAAGAGGCTGGATTTGATCACGTACAAACTATTGGTATTCCAAGCTTAATTCATATATTTATGGGTTCAAGTTTTAGACCTGCTTTTATTGCAGAAAAACGTAGATAAATACGTAAGAATTCAAATTTAAGGTTGTAAAATCAAAGAAGGAGCAAAAAGTTTTTACTCATACTAAGTTACCTTGTAATTACAGGGGAAACGCATCTAAATTTTATTGACAAAATACCGTTTTGATGCACAAACGAAGAAATCCCAATTTATAGTTTGATTGATTTTTTTAGAGTCATAGTGATGGACTAGAGCATTGTCAATAAGTAGGCATTAATGCGAATATTTTGCTCATTATTGAGATTAAATTGTCCTTATTGATAAGATGCGTTTCCCCTGCTTGTAATTACACAAATTTCACTCCTTCCAGTTCTTCATCACTCAACTCATACAACTTACGCAATTTTTCTAACCTATCTCCATCAGCTTGCCATAAACCGCGTCCCGATGCTTCTAACATTCTGCTGACAATATTTCTAAAAGCTTCTGGGTTGGCTTTGCGTAATTTTTCCGCCATTTCTGGATCTAAAGCATAGGTATCTGCGGCTTGTTCATAAACCCAATGATCTCGAAAATCAGCAGTTCCACCCCAACCTATTAACGCCGTCATGCGTTGGGAAATTTCAAAAGCACCTCCAGAACCTTGGTTAGCCATTGCATCAGCCCATTTAGGATTTAATAACTTAGTTCTGTACTCCATTCGTAATAAATCATCTAAATTTCTGGGGGTGGTATCCTTAGAAAAACTCTCTACAAAACTAGCTGTAACTTTTTTCCCGCTTTGCTGTTCTGCGGCTTTTTTCAAACCGCCGGTATTGGCATAATATTCCTGAATATCAGTTAAACCATATTCTACCGAATCTATTTCTTGAACAATGCGATCGCTCGTTTTTAATAATGTCTGTAAAACTTCCGGTCTAGCTTGTCCCTTATCCTGTCTACCATAACTAAACACATTGCGACTTTCCCAAGTTTTACCTAACTCATCCCCAGATTCCCAATTACCATCAACCACTCTATCATTAACCAAAGAACCAAAATCACCCGATGGATTAGAAAACAATCTCGCTGAAGAATTTTCCACACCTTGCGCTTTTAAAGACAAAGCATGTTTTCTAATAAAATTCTGTTCCTCTGGTTCATCAGCATCCGCAGCACGTTGAAATAAATCATCCAATAATTCAATGATATTCACAAAACTATCACGGAAAATACCTGATAGATTTCCTAACACATCAATTCTCGGATGTCCCACTTCAGAAAGAGGTTTCAAATCATATCTTACTATTCTTCCAGTTCCTTCCTTCACAGGTTCAGCACCAACTAATTCTAAGAGAATACCAAGAGACTCACCCTTAGTTTTAATAGCATCCAAACCCCATAATAAAACCGCCACAGTTTCCGGATATTTCTTATTTTCGTCTAAATGTTGATCAATAATTTTCTTAGCGATTTCTCTACCTCTTTCAAAAGCAGCAGGAGAAGGCATTCTATAAGGATCTAAAGCGTGAATATTGCGTCCTGTTGGTAAAACACCCGCACCATCTCTTAATAAATCCCCACCAGGTGCAGGAGGAATAAACTCACCATTTAAACCCCGCAAAAGATTAGTTAACTCATCAGTAGACTGATTTAATAACCTTGTAATTTCCTTTCTTTCTTCTTCTCTTCCTTCTTCCTCTCTTCCTTCGTGTTCTTCGTCCCTACCCTGCGGGAACTGCTTCGCAGAACGTGGTTCATTCTCTCCCCCAAAATAAGCATCCAAATAACCAGTTAACTCCTCCTGATTTGGTGCTTCTCCCAAAACGTGCAAACCACAAGAAAAGAGACGATTTTCTAGAACCTGCAAATACTCATACAACTTCACCAAATAATGATCAAAAGCATGACCACTAAACATCCTCACATTTTCCGGTGTAAACGGAATACCTAATTTTTTAGCATCATCAAAAGGACAATCTACCTCCAAACCAGTATCAACAATTTTCTTACAAATCCCTTCCTTCAGCACATAATTTTTTTGTGGATCTTCCCGATACTCAGAAATTAAATCTCGTAAATTTACCAACTCCTTATATAAACCAGCGCGACCATAAGGTGGTACATTGTGAGAAATCAACACACCATAACCGCGACGTTTAGCTAAAATTGATTCCGAGGGATTATTCGCAGCATAGATATATAAATTGGGTAGATTTCCTAACAAAATATCCGACCAGGAATAACCAGTATTTCCTAGAGGTGAACCCGGCAACCATTCCACAGTTCCGTGCATTCCAAAATGAACAATAGCATCAGCTTGAAAATCATTTTGCAACCATTTATAATAAGCTGCATATTGGGGATGAGGAGTTAAATCTCTCTCAAACATTAACCGCATTGGATCACCTTGAATCCCCAAAGGTGGCTGGACACCAATCCAAATATTTCCTAACTGCACACCACCAATATGTAGTTCCTCACCGTAGGTTTTAATTCCCGTACCTGTTAAAGATTTCCATTGTTTTTCAATGCGAGAAGTGCGGAGATATCCTAACCATTTTTCCAATTTACGTGCATTAACAGTATTAGCTGATGTCGGGAAAGGTTTATTTTCTGCCCATGTTTCCATTTCTTCATCTACTGCTTTAACTTGGCGAATTAATTCTTCTCCATCTTCAGGAATTTCACCAACTGTATAACCTTGTGCTTTGAGTGCATGAAGTAATTTAATTAAACTGCGAGGAACGTTTAATAATGCAGCAGTTCCTACCGCCCCATAACCAGGAGGAAACCCATATAAAATGATGGCGATTTTTCTTGCTGCTGCTGGTTTTTTTCGGAGAGAAACCCAGCTTTTTACCCTAGCAATTAAACGCTGTACTCGTTCAGGAACTAAATAAATATTTTCGCCTACTAAACCACCAAGGGGAATAGTATCAATTGCCCCATCTAATTCTGGTAAGGCATATAATACAACACTTTGTAAACCGCCAATTCCTTGACGAGTCCATGAATAAATATCTTGAATTAATAAAGGTGCAGCAACAATATAAGGGATATTTTTAGCTGTAAGAATGCGTTTAGCTACTTCTATTTGTCGTCCTGCTTCCATTGAACCAGCAGGGCCACCAACTAAGGGGAAACCAATGGTAGAAATTATCGCATCAACTTTGACTGCTTCGGGAGAAAGAGACGGAGTTTCAATATTTCCTTGTTGACGTTGTTGGGTTTCATAGTCGGTTGTCATCCAGTCTCGTACCGCTACATGACCTTCTACACCGTTGATAAAAATTGGTAAAGGTATTAAACCCGCTGCTTCAAATTTTCTAATTAGTTGGGGAATATAATTCTGTTTAGTAATGACGTGCTTTCTATAAAGTAAAATTCCAATAACTGGTGAATTCTTTCTTCCCTGTTCCCTGTTCCCTGTTCCCTGTTCCCTTCTTTGATACCATAGTAAATACTCACGTGGTGATGTAAAAAACCCTTGATAGTCTGGATGCAGTAAGCCCATGTTGGGGGTTTCAATAGGTGGGGGGATGTCACCGACTTTTAAATCTAAGTATTTTTCCGCAAGTATCCAGAATAAAGCAGCGACGTTTTCTGTTCCTCCTGCGTTCCAGTATCCGTAGATAATTAACCAGTTGCGTAAGTCTTGGACTTTCTGCACTGGGACGAATTTTAATAACTTGGGTCCGATTTTCAGGAAACTGATGTAACCAGCGAGTTTGTCTTCTTCTTTACCATTGCTAAATTTGTCAAGGATGAATTTAACGGGTTTTGGCATTCCTTTGGGTTTATCACCGATGGAAAATGCGCCTATCTTGGTTAAACTCATTAATTCTAGTGCTGACTCGAAAATAAGCCGGATAGGGATAGTAGAGATATGTTCCCGCAACCACAAAACTTGCTCATAGTCAAATATTAAGCTGCCAAAAAACACATCTGCACCTTGGAGTGCTGTTTTCACCTCATCGCGCTTGGTGGTAATATCGCGATCGCTAAACACCCGAATATCTAACTCAGGACAGCGAGAACTAGCCAAAAAAGCCGCTTTTCTGTACAAGTCAGCGTTAAACGATTCAAAACCAGCTATCAAGACTATGCGTTTCATGCCACTCAGTTACGAAATCTTTCTTTACTTTGATCTTAAACATTGTTATGGGCTAATGGGGGGAATATCTACCTAGAGAGTAAAATATTTTTTTTACGGAAATTGGAAATATACAAGTTATATTGTGATTACATAAATATCTAGTTACTGCCAATTTTCACCAATTATGATATGTGATATTATAATTTTGTGTTTTCTAACTAGAAAAAACACCCAAGAAAGCAGCTTTTCTTAACTCATATTTTGTGAAAGTAATTTGAGGATACACCATGAAATTTGGAATTGATATGGGGCATAATTGCCCTCCAGATACTGGAGCCAGTGGAATTAAATTTGAGGATAAATTAACTAAAGAAGTAGGTACTAAAGTTATAGCTAAGTTAGAAAGCTTAGGTCATACAGCAATATCTTGTACACCAAATAGTGCGACTTCAGTAGGTCAATCTCTCGGCAGACGTTGTGATATAGCTAATAGGAACAAAGTCGATGTTTTTGTTTCTATTCATTTTAATGCCTTTAATGGCAAAGCTAATGGTACTGAAGTATTTGCCATGAGTGATTCTGGCAAGAAAATCGCCCAACCTGTATTAAATGAAATTATTCAGTTAGGATTTTTTAATCGCGGTGTCAAGAATGGTTCTCACTTGTACGTGATTAGAAATACAAATATGACAGGAATTCTCATAGAATGTTGCTTTATAGATTCAGCCAAAGATATGCAACTCTATGATGGTGAAGCAATGGCCAATGCTATTGTTAAAGGGTTAACGGGTAAAGTAACAGTAGCATCTGCCCCTGTGAACACAGTCCGAGATGAGGAACAGAATACAGATACCAGTATTCTACGACTACAAAAAGCCTTAAATCAACTGCAAATAACTGATAGAAATAATAGGCGTTTGGTTGAAGATAACTTTACCGGACCTGCAACAACTTCTGCTGTAGAAAAGTTTCAGAGGGTTGTAGGAATTATCCCGACGGGAATGGCAACTAGCACCACATGGAATGCCATCAATCAGATACTATCAAAACGATTAGTCCAAGGAAGTCAAACCAGTGGACCGATAATGAGATACTTGCAATATCGTGTAGGTGCTACTCCAGATGGTATTTATGGTTCTCAGACAGAAGCAGCAATTAAGAGATTTCAGCAGCAAAATGGTTTAACGCCTGATGGAATTGTCGGGGCAATGACTTGGCAGAAATTAATTGGTTAGCTTGACTAACCCCTTTATTCTTGAGTCTAGAGACGTTATATATATAGAACGTCTCTACACCTAATTCATACTTCAGAGCAATTCTCCATTTTGGATTTCTGGATTTACGATTGAAGATTGCAATGGTTGTAGTACAGTTAAATGAAATTGATGTTTAGTTTCAGCTTTCAGATACTTTTCTTGAATTGGTCGCCACTGCTGCCATAACTGGTAACGGTTGGCAGCTAATAAAGTTATTATTCCACTAATTTGCTTATTAATTTCTGATTTAAAAATATTCTCAAGCCATTCATTTAAAACCATGCTATCTTGCAGATTACCCAAAGTTTCTTGTATATGTTTTACTTGTGAAATATGTGCTGCAAAAGATTCACCGTATAAATCAGTAAATAATTCCATCTGATAGCGAACTCTTTTGGCTTGTTTTCGCAAATCATGAAGAGTTTCACCTTGAGTTTTGAGATGTTGTTCTAACTGTTCCGGTGTCCAGTTGCTTTGAACAATCACTTCTGAGTTTACAACTTTAGTCCCAATCATCCATCCAGGATGCAATAAAAATTTACTGACTTCTGGTAACAGTAAATCAGGTAGCACTTGTTGAATGGGTAAAGATGCTAATGGTTGATAAATAGGTTTTTCTACCCATTGCTGAAGGTCTTTTTTGAAAGATTTATAATTTTCATCCTTTAATGTTTTTTGAACATGAGAAAAAGCAGCTTCACGTTGTTTAGCTAAAGCAGAGAAAGCTATTTCTAAATATGCTTGTTCTTGCTGTAATAAATGTGGTTTATAATTATTTTCTAGTATCTCTTTGAGGACATCTAAATCTCTGAGATTTCCTAGTATTCCGGCAATTTTACCAATATTTTTATCGCTGGCAGACTTGGGTAGATTTAAAGATAGCTGAAACCGACTCACTGCTGTACGTAGACGACGCATTCCTACACGCATTTGGTGTAGTCCTTCCGGATCTTCGTCTTTCTTAACTGATTTTTCCCACTTTAGGGTTTTGTGAAAGTGTTTTTCGATTGCTTGATATGCACAATCTCCTAGAGTTTTGATTGTTGTTTTGGTGTCTAAATTCATAATTGATAAAAATTAACTATCCAAATCAGGTTTTTGCATCATAGCACTAGTGAAAAATTGACACCTATTATTTTATAGACTTTTTTAACAACTTTTGCTGCTTGTTATTTGATTTATTATCTCTAAAGATACTTGATTTTTCTTAAAAATTATGCTTCTTACATCAACTATACTTATACAAATTCAAAAATAATAAATTCGGTTTTAATAGGAATTTCCACGTTTAAATCTGTTCCATTATTTTTGTAACTATATATTATATTTAACTGAGGTGAAATTTGAGCTATTCATGAAAAAAATCACATCAAAGCAGCGAAATTGAGCAGTTTTAGAGATTGGTAGAAATAGCCTGTACCGGACAAGTGGGAATACACTGTTCACAGACAATGCAACGCGATCGCGTGAAGGTGAGTTGATATGTCTCTGGGTTGAGGGAAAGGGCTTCAGTCGGACAAATCCCAGTACACAAGCCACAGTCAACGCACAGATCGTCATCAATCACAATTTCACCTAAGTTATGGGAAACACTGATATGTTGCGATCGCATCCACTCAATAGCCGCATCCAGCTGATCAATATCCCCCAATAATTCCACAACCAATTTACCAATTTGATTGGGGGCAACCTGAGCGCGGATAATATTGGCAGCAACGTTAAAATCTTTTGCCAGTCGGTAGGTGACAGGCATTTGAATGGCACGTTTAGGAAAAGTCAGGGTGACTCGTTTTTTCATGGGTAAAAAACTGGGTTTTGGTACACTAAATAATAACCATGCTTAACAAGTTGTAATAAATTAAATATGACTACAGATCAAACTGTGAATACTCCCACTAAACCTGAATCTAACTTTGGGAGACGTGTAAGAAACCTCCTAATTGTCATTGTAGCGATCATTCTGAGTGCGGCGCTATTTTTAGGACTGCGAACCCAGACAACCTCAGTTTCTCTCACCCAACTCGATGCAGCATCCACACCCTTAGAAGTCGCTGTTAGCAATGATAAGCCCAGTTTAGTTGAATTTTATGCTGATTGGTGTACAGTCTGCCAAAAAATGGCTCCAGATATGGCTCAACTCAAACAACAATATGCTGACAAGCTAAATTTTGTCATGCTGAATGTAGATAATACCAAATGGTTGCCAGAAATGCTGAAATATCGAGTAGATGGCATTCCCCATTTTGTCTTTTTGGGTAAGCAAGGAGAAGGTATAGCAGAAGCTATTGGTGATATACCCCGTGCCGTCATGGCCAGCAATTTAGAAGCCTTGATGACAGGTTCTCCCCTTCCCTATGCTCAAATGAGTGGCAAAACTTCCAAATTTTCAGCCCCAGTATCAGCTGGTGGTAATCAAGATGATCCCCGTAGTCATGGTAGCCAAGTGGTAAATTAATAGGTGACAGGTGACAGGTGACAGTCACAGAAGAAGTAATGGGTAATTACTCATTACTTTTTTGCTCTAAAATGCCACTTTTAATCATCAGTTGTGGCCAGATTAATAAAAAGAATCCCATCCAAATTAATAGCGGGATAGCAACGAGAATTGTCAGCCAGATAAGTTTAAATATCAGCCAGCTACCGCTAATCAATGTTAAACCTGTGAGCATAATTGACCAAGGTTGACACCACCAAGGTTTATAATCCCAAGGATTTAGAAGTTTTTTTTCAGACATAGTTTGGCTTAAGTTTTTGGTGATTTTGTTTGTAGTGAGCGATTTATCGCTCTATTGTAAGATTTTAAAGTCTAAAGCCCTAAATACAAACTTTTATTTTATTAAAAATAAACAATATTTAGTACAATAATTATAGGTAAATTTAGCAAAAATTAAAACATAAATATGATTGGGGTTGCAATTGTCGGTACTGGATTTGGTCAAAAAGTGCATATTCCCGCGTTTCAAGCACATCACCAAACCAAGATAACCGCCGTTTATCATCGAGATATTAATAAAGCTCAAGATATTGCCACAGCTAATAATATTCCCCATGCTAGTGACAACTTAGCCGAAATTCTCGCTTTACCAGAAGTACAAGCAGTTAGCATTTCGACACCGCCATTTTTACATTATCAAATGGGCAAACAAGTATTAGAAGCTGGTAAACATCTGTTATTAGAAAAACCTACCACTTTAAATGCAACTGAAGCTAAAGAACTCTATCAATTAGCAAAAGCTAAAGGTGTCATTGCCACTGTAGATTTTGAATTTCGCTTTGTTCCAGCATGGCAATATTTTTACCAACTTCTATCTTCAGGATATGTTGGTAATTTGCGCCTAATTAAAATTGACTGGTTAGGTTCTTCTCGCGCTGATACTTCCCGTCCTTGGAATTGGTATTCTTCTCAAGAAAAAGGTGGTGGTGCATTGGGTTCTTTAGGTTCCCATGCTTTTGATTATATTCACTGGTTATTTGGATCAGTTAGTAAATTAAATGCTTATTTAAATACAGCTATTCCCCAAAGAATTGATCCAGCAAATGGGGAGTTAAAAGCAGTAAATACAGATGATAATTGTCTGTTATCTCTGGAATTAGCAAACGGTACACCTTGCCAAGTTTCTATTAGTGCAGTTGTTCATGCAGCTAGACCCCATTGGATAGAAGTTTATGGAGATAAAGGAACATTAGTTTTAGGCAGTGAGCATCAAAAAGATTATATTCACGGGTTTCATGTTTGGGGTTCTCAACCTGGTCAACCTTTAACAGAAATGGAAATTCCTCAACAATTATTATTTCCTCAACATTATGCTGATGGTCGGATTTGTGCATTTCTTCGGGTTGTAGATCAATGGGTACAAGGAATTGAAACGCAGCAGGAAATTACACCATCTTTGAAAGAAGGAGTTTATTCACAATTATTGATGGATTTATCGCATCAATCAAATGAGTCAAAAATGTGGGTGAAAGTGCCGAGTTTAGAATCTTTTTTGGCTTAATTAATAATTTATCGAGTCTACTGTATTCAGATCCCCGACTTCTCTGAGAAGTCGGGGAATACTGTTCGGTTAAGAGTTTTTGTAGGTTGGGTTAAGCGACAGCGCAACCCAACAAAAGCTTATAAATGTTGGGTTATGCCTTCGGCACACTGCGTGTATGCTTACAGCACGCTTTGCGAACACGTAGTGTCCCGAAGGGATACGTTCCTCAACCCAACCTACATAATTTCCTTCTTTTGAGCTTAACCGACAAGTATTAAGTCGGGGATATATCTATTCACTAGCTACACGCATTGCGGTTAAAATCGCATTACTTATGGCTATATCTTTGCTAGTGAAAATTATATTTTCGGCTACAGTGCGTTGAGCAACTACACCACAAACAGCAGCAGCAGCAAAATTATAGACACCTGCCATTTTAAAGAGTGTACCGGCTTCCATTTCATAATTCAATATATTTAATTTTCGATATTCTTCTGTAATTCCTTCTAGCTTACGTATTAAATTAGGATTAGCTGAATCAGTCCGTTCTTGTCCTTCATAAAAAGTATCAACTGAAGCAGTAATTCCTAAATAATGCTCAACGTTTAATTCTTGTGCTGCTTTCACCAAAGCCACAGTTAAAAACGGATCTGCTGCTGCTGGATATTCCACAGGTGCAATATCATTAGCTGCACCTTGACGACACAAAGCCCCACTACTAATTACAATACTACCAACGGGTATATGGGGTTGAATTGAGCCACAAGTACCAATACGAATAATTTTTTGAATACCTACTTGCACTAATTCATTTACCACAATACTTAAAGAAGGCGCACCCATGCCACTGGTTGCAGATAAAATCGGTTTACCATTGGGTAAATGTCCCACATAGCTATGCAGTCCGCGATTTTCTGATAATACCTGCACATCCTGTAAATAGGTGTGAGCGATAAAACCAGCACGTTGCGGATCACCTGATAATAATGCCATCGTGGGAGATAGTGAACCTAAATCTTCCCTTCCAAAACCTATATGATATAAGCGTTTATCAGTCATAACTACTCAGGATATATAGCATTAACCCAAAACTCTAACTTCTGACATCAATTCATAATTGACAAGATCAACAAAGAAGTCGGTGATCTTATTGTTCTTGATTCATTAAACCAGATTAAAGGCATCATCCGAAAGATAGATATTAAAGATTATTTCCTGGAATTTACGAAAATGCTTTTGCTGGTATTGGAGATATAAGCAAGAAGAAATTTCAATCATTGAGTTAGAAGGAGTAAAGTATGAAATTCAACTCTCAACTTATGCGAAAATGGGTTTTTAGTCCTGTGTCGGTGGTTGTATTAGCAGCAGTAGCGATCGCATCTTATCCCGTTCCATCTTTTAGTGCGACAACGACAAGTATTGAACCAGCAACAACTAGCAAAAAATTAGTTGCTCAAAATCAAGGTGCTTATAGAAATAATACTTTCAAATTGAGGTTTAACTATTCTCTCCAGGATTTTGTAATTGATCATAAAACTACTCGACCCAGTTCTAACTTGAATTTGTTAGTTATTGATATTTGGAATAAAAAACACGCTCAGAAAATCAAAGCAGGAGCTTATGAAGGTGGAGCGGAATACCCAGCAAATGCACAGGTTAGAGTGTACTATAATCCTCGACGTTTGTCTTTACAAAACTGGATTAAACAAAGTCAGGATTTTGCAGCACCCAAAAAATTTAGTACTGTAAAAATAGCAGGACAAAACGCCCTCCAATTTGAATCTAGTGGTTTGTATGAAAACAAGCACACCGTTTTAGTTAATCCGAAAACCTCTAATATCATTGTTGTCACATTATCTCAAATTGGCTCTGGTAATGATGATGCTATCTACCGCAGAGCATATCAACAGGTGATTAACTCTTTGAGCTTTAATTAATAACAGTTGACAGGTGACAGGTAAGAGTTTTTCCTAATTATGAATTACTGCATTCTATCAATTGTCCGATATTGAATTGCTTCTGCTACATATTGGGGTTTAAGATGTTTATCTCCTGCTAAATCTGCAATTGTGCGTGCTACTTTGAGAATGCGATCGCTCGCTCTTGCAGATAACCCTAATTTTCTAATTGCTGCTTCTAATAAATTCCGACTTGCATCATCTAAATTACACCATTTTTGAAGATGACGACTTTGCATTTGAGCATTACAACGGAGATTTGCTTCTGATTGAAAACGATTTGTAGCAATATCTCGCGCTTTTTGCACCCTTTCCCGCACAAATTTTGATGCTTCTCCTGTTGTGGCAGTTTGGGTAATTTCCTCTGGTTTTAACCTATTTACAGCTACTTGTAAATCAATTCTATCCATCAACGGTCCTGATAATTTCGCCCAATATTGCTCCCGTTGTCTAGGTGAACAAGTACACTGTTGAATTGTATCGCCATAATAACCACAAGGACAGGGATTTGTACTAGCAACTAAAGTAAATTGTGCGGGAAAAACAACAGATTGACGAGTACGAGAAATGGTTACATAACCATCTTCTAAAGGTTGTCGTAAAAACTCTAAAACATCTCTTTTAAATTCCGTTAATTCATCGAGAAAAAGTATCCCTCGATGTGATAATGAAATTTCACCAGGACGAGGAAAACTACCACCACCAACTAAAGATGGACCCGATGCGGAATGATGGGGACTGCGAAAAGGTCTTTCCCGTACTAATGAACCGCGATTTTTCAATAACCCAGCAACAGAATGAATGCGAGTAACTTCTAAAGATTCAGAAAATTCTAAAGGTGGTAAAATGCCAGGTAAACGTCTTGCTAACATCGTTTTTCCGCTGCCAGGAGGTCCGACAAAAATTAAATTGTGTCCTCCGGCTGCGGCAATTTCTAAAGCTCGACGCGCATGAGATTGTCCTTTCACATCTTGCAAATCTGCTAAATTTAAAGATGTTAATTTTAACGTTTCTGTTGTTTCATTTAATTTTACAGGTTTGTAATTTCTAGGATTATTTAATAAATCCACTACATCAGTAATATTGCTGCAACCATAAACAGTTAATCCTTCTACAACCGCAGCTTCTTGAGTATTTTCCATAGGCACAACTAAACCAGTAATTCCCATTTTTTGGGCTGTTGCAGCAATCGGTAGAACACCAGAAACCGGACGCAAACTACCATCTAAAGAAACTTCACCTAGAAATAAAAAATCTCCCAATAAATCAGGATTAACTTGTTCAGAAGCGGCTAAAATTCCCACACTAATTGGTAAATCAAAAGCGGGTCCTTCTTTTCTTAAATCTGCGGGAGTGAGGTTAATTACAATCTTTCGCATGGGAAAAGCAAAACCGGCATTTTTCAAAGTTGCTTTTACCCGTTCTTTAGATTCTTGAATAGCCGAATCTGGTAAACCCAAAATTACAATTCCCGGTAAACCACCAGAAACATCCACTTCCACACCCACTTTAACCGCGTCGATACCAACAATAGATGCACTCCAGACTCTAGCCAGCATTTTTGTATATGAAGAAACCTTGAGAATATCAAAGCAGATTTGTAGGTGAATTAACAATGAGTGAAATCACGCAATAAGGTTGTTAATAATCATAAAATCAGAAAAACTTCAAGCTAAAATAATAGCAGCTAAAGATTTAGGTGACTTATGGTTCAAGCATTAACAAAACCATTAACCTTTGAAGAATTCATCATCCAATACGGTAATGACCCCCGCTATGAACTTGCAGATGGAGAACTGATTGATATGGAACCAACTGGACCTCATGAAACCGTCGGTGGTAAAATAGCTACCCAAATAGGTATTGCTATCACTGCGGAAAAACTTTCCTGGTTCATTCCTCGTACCTGTCTGATTCGTCCTTTCCCAGAAACTGCCACAGCCCGCCGTCCTGATATTGTAGTATTAGATGAAACAATGCTGCACCATGAACCTTTTTGGGAACATGAACCTGTTATTGCTTTAGGACAAACAATTAAATTAGTCGTTGAAGTTGTGAGTACAAACTGGGAAACAGATTATGCGCGTAAAGTTGAAGAATACGCTTTATTAGGAATTCCTGAATATTGGATTGTTGATTATCGGGGATTAGGTGGTGTTGTTTTTATTGGTAAACCAAAGCAACCTACATTTACAGTTTGTCAATTAATTGGTGAAGATTACAGTCAGCAAAAATATCGTTTAGGTGAGTTGATTAAATCTCCTCTTTTACCCTCTCTTCAACTACGTCTTGATGATGTGATGCCAAGGTAAATATTAGTTGGGATAAATGGGAAGCTAAAGCTGGATTTTATTTGTAAATTAGGAATGAATAGTTAAAATAAAGTGATATACTGAGGGAATACAAATTTTTCTACATGATTTTGATTTATGTCAGATAACGGAAAAATTCTTGATTTAGTAAATTCTTCAGGTTTTCCATTTCAACTGTATTTAAAAGATGCAATTGATAAATCATCAGATATACATGGTTGGGATGTTTTATCTAGTGAACATTTCTGGAGATCACCCAATACGGGTCATGAAGGCTTTATTGATATAATTCTAGGAAGTTTTGGTATTCGTGCAAATTATAGAGCAGTTATTGAATGTAAGAGAACTCAAGATGCTAATTGGGTTTTTTTGACAACTGATATAGCAAATCATCCACAATACAATTAATAAGACTTATGAACGCATGGTATTTATTGTTAAATCAACAGCAATACTTAAATTTCTCAAAGAATTAGAAGTTAAATAAATAAATTCCTAATTTATGAATGTTTATTACCTTCAGAAAAATTTTTGATTTTGCTCAAAATTGATTTTCTATCAAGTATAATAAAATCATCCACAACAGCAAAGTTAAGGTAAATAAATCATGGTTCAAGTCTTACAAAAACCAGTAACCTTTGCAGAGTTTGTAGATTGGAAACCAGACGGAGGACGCTATGAACTGCATAATGGAGTAATTGTTGAGATGTCACAACCATTAGGACCACATGAAGAGATCATAGGTTTTACAGCTAGGAAAATAACTGTTGAATTTGATAGATTAAATCTTCCTTACTCCATTCCTAAACAAGCATTAGTCAAACCACCTGAAAGTGAATCAGGCTATGTACCAGATATTTTATTATTAAACCGGACTAATTTAGTCAATGAACCACTTTGGCAAAAACAATCAACTGTAACTCAAGCTGCTTCCATTCCTTTAATTATTGAAGTTGTCAGTACAAATTGGCGTGATGACTACTTAACTAAATTACGAGATTATGAAGAAATTGGCATTCCTGAATATTGGATTATTGATTATTTAGCTTTGGGAGGTATTCGCTATATAGGTAATCCTAAACAGCCTACTATATCTATTCACTTATTGATTGATGGTGAGTATCAAGTAACGCAGTTTAGAGATGATGCAAGAATAACATCATCAACTTTTCCAGATTTGAATTTGACTGCTCAACAAATTTTTCAAGCTGGTAATATTTGATAAATATTTATCTTGCTTTACGCATCACTTGATTTTCAATTCACTTTTTGGGTAATTAATAGTTACAAATTTCCCATTACAAGTCTTAATTCCTCTAAACTTTGAACCGTGAGAATTGAACGTTGAATAGTTTTTAATGTTTCCAAATCCGATATTTCAGAAATTTTCGGCATGAACTTTAATCCTTCATCACCAAATTTAACTTCTAAACATAACTCAATACTTGAAATTCTGTCTTTTCTTTCTCCTATTTCTTCACCTTGTTTTTCCCCTTGTTGTAATATCTCCTGATACCAAGGTGATTCACGTAAAACAGCCATATCCCACCTCATAATTTCTTGAACTAAGGCGCTATCTAATACAAAAGTAGCAAAAAAAGCGAGAACCGTTTCTAATTGGCTTAATTGTTCATCCGCTTGCAATAAAAGCAATGCTTCCCGAATTATAGTTTCATCTTCACCACCTTTGAGAATCGGCACAAAAGGCAGTAAAGAAGGTAAAGGTTGTTCTAAGGTAATTTTAACATCTACTTCCCAAAGATTAATTACTCGGTAATCTTGACGCACTTCCAAACCAGCAAGATTTGTTACCCATTTTACCCAGTTATTGGGTGCAAGACTAATTAAGCGTTTGGTACTGACATCAGCAGGTTTGGCCATAAAGCTATAGATGCATTGACTACACAACAGCTTAACTTTTTCTCCACAAAAAAGCGATCGCCCCCGAATCTCGATTAGGCATAGCTTAAAATCTCTAACAGATATATTAGGTAAATCTGCATGAGTGAAACCACAGACACCATTTTTAGTAAAATCATTCGTCGGGAAATTCCCGCAAACATCGTTTATGAGGATGACCTGGCTTTAGCATTTACAGATGTTAACCCCCAAGCACCAGTTCACATCCTCGTCATCCCCAAAAAACCCATAGTTAACATAGCTACAGCCGAACCAGAAGATCAAGCTTTGTTAGGACATCTGTTGTTAACCGCCAAAAAAGTCGCAGCCCAAGCTGGATTAGAAAACGGTTATCGCGTAGTTATGAACACAGGTCAAGATGGTGGTCAAACCGTATATCACCTACATATACACATCTTAGGTGGACGGCATATGTCTTGGCCTCCTGGTTGATTTTCATCTATAAATAATCTACAAATCTTGTGGGGTGGGCATCTTGCCCGCCCAAATTACTTCGCTCAGAATCTGGATTTACATACCATTTGGGCGCTCATATCTTGCATCTCTCAGTAGAACCCCAGGCAATCTAAAAAGATCTGCGATAAGGCTACCTGATTTTTATTGGTTTTTATCGATAAATCAGGGGTTTTGGAATTATACTGTGTAATAAAATTATTAAATTAATTTTTGTAGATGCAAGATGTGAGTAAAGGGAATAGCTGAAGATGGTAAGTGAAGAACATCTGGCAATACTTCTGCAAGGGGTAAAAGTTTGGAATAATTGGAGAATTAAAAATTTACAAATAGAGTTAGACCTCAGTGGGGCTGACTTCAGTGGGGCTGACCTCAGTGGGGCTGACCTCAGTGGGGCTAACCTCAGTGGGGCTGACCTCAGTGGGGCTATCCTCAGTAAGGCTAACCTCATTGGGGTTAACTTCAGTGGGACTAACCTCAGTAAGACTAACCTCAATCGGGCTATTCTCATTGGGGCTATTCTCATTGGGGCTAACCTGATTGGGGTTAACCTCAGTGGGGCTAACCTCAGTGGGGCTAACCTGATTGGGGTTAACCTCAGTGGGGCTAACCTCAGTGGGGCTAACCTGATTGGGGTTAACCTCAGTGGGGCTAACCTCAGTTGGGTTAACCTCAGTGGGGCTAACTTCAGTGGGGCTAACCTCAGTGGGGCTAACCTGATTGGGGCTAAACTCATTGGGGCTAAACTCATTGGGACTAAACTTAGTGAGGCTGACCTCATTGGGACTAACCTCAGTGACGCTGACCTCAGAGAGGCTAACCTGATTGGGGTTAACCTCAGTGGGGCTAACCTCAGTGGAACTGGCCTCAGTGGGGCTAACCTCAGTGGGGCTAACCTCAGTAGAATTCAAGCCTTAAATACAAATTTCACTTCTGCCAAGTTAACTGGAGCTTGTATAGAAGACTGGCATACTAACAGTGCTACAAATCTCACTGATGTAATATGTGATTATATTTATCTCATACAAGAACAACAAGAACGTCGCCCTAGTAGTGGGAATTTTGCACCAGGTGAGTTCACCAAGCTGTATCAAAAATCTTTAGACACGGTTGACTTAATTTTCCGTAACGGCATTGACTGGGATGCCTTTGCTTACTCATTTAAGAAAATTGAAGTTGAGAGCCTTGGTTCTCAACTAGATGTCCAGAGCATTGAAAAAAAGGGGGATGGAGTTATTTTAGTCAGAATTAGTGTTTCTCCTGATGCTAATAAGGAGAAAATACACGCTGACTTTATGCAAGGATATGAATTTGCTCACAAGGTTTTAGAAGAACAATATCAGTCAAGGTTAGAAGATAAGGATAAAGAAATTAATCGCTTGTTTTATTTAGTTAATCAACTACAAGAAAAATCAGGTAAAGTTTCTATTTATAACCAGCAAAACTCTCAAGTTGCTGGCAAGATTGTGGATGCTGAAACAGTGCAAAGTCATTAAATAGGCGTAAACATTCAAAACACAGATAATCAAAGAAGACGCTTGCTATAGTGAAATTTGAAAATTTGCTACTTTACTGTATGCAACGATGATTGAGGCAACGAGCATTCGATATGTTCGTGTAATGTTAAAAATACTTCCAGAACCACCAGAGCCTTTATTATAGCAGTGGACAAGGCGGTTAGGACATTATTGAAAGCTCAAACTCAGTGATGGCAAGGGTTTTACTTTTGGCTTTTGCATGAGTGCCTTTTGCTATATTAGCCCAGATTTTTGCCAAGCTTACCTCTCTTGGTCGTATTCACAATGCTTCTACAGCCATTGAACCCTCGTAATTTGGCTAAGGTATGACTTATGCAAGATTGAACTCAAAACCTGATTCTTGCGTAGAGGTAATTCATGAATTACCCCTACTTCCGTTCTGTTTTGCGTAAGTCCTGTAAGGTATTGTTTAAAAATTCTCATTTACACAACATCCAAAAAATCTTTGAAATCCTGAAAATCCTTGAATCCTGTAAATCCTGATGCTGACAAAAAAACCTCAACGCAAACCAAAATCCTTAAATACTGTAAATTATGAGTCTGAAATAGTGTATTTTAATACACTAAAAAAATACTTTTACAGTAAATACCTAACTATACACATTAAAGATCATATTTTATTGTCGAAATAGAATTTTCACAAGCAATTCAATATAAAATCTAAAATTTAAAATCACAAAGCACAATGACAAATCTAACTCCTAATTCTAGTTTCAGTGTGACTCTACGCTTACAAATTCCCAACCGAGTGGGGATGTTAGCCTCTGTAACTCAAGCGATCGCTACCAATGGTGGTAATCTAGGACAAATTGATTTAATTGAACAAAGTCGGCAAGAATCAATCCGTGATATTACTGTGGATGCTGCAAGTACGGAACACGCAGAAACCATTGTTCAAGCCGTAAAAGCATTAGCTGATATTAAAGTTATAGATGTCTATGACAGGACTTTTAATTTACATCGTGGTGGCAAAATTAGTATTGCTAGTAGAATTCCTTTAAGAAGTGTTTCTGATTTAGCAATGGCTTATACTCCAGGGGTAGGGAGAATTTGTACTGCGATCGCTCAAAATCCAGAGGAAGTTTACAACCTCACCATCAAACAAAACACTGTTGCTATTGTCACCGATGGTAGTGCAGTCTTAGGTTTGGGAAATCTCGGACCAGCAGCAGCTTTACCCGTGATGGAAGGTAAAGCCATGCTGTTTAAAGAATTTGCTGGTTTGGATGCTTTCCCAATCTGTCTTGCTACCCAAGATACAGATGAAATTGTCCAAACCGTGAAAAATCTTGCACCTGTATTTGGGGGTGTTAATCTAGAAGATATTGCTGCACCCCGGTGTTTTGAAATTGAAAAAAGATTGCGAGCAGAATTAGATATACCAGTGTTTCACGATGACCAACATGGTACAGCAATTGTCACCTTGGCAGCATTGTTTAATGCCTTAAAATTAGTAAATAAATCAATTGCAGATATCCGCATCGTCATTAATGGTGCTGGTGCTGCTGGAGTGGCGATCGCTCGTTTACTCCGCAAAGCCGGAGCAGAAATAATCTTGATGTGTGACTCTAAAGGGATTATATCCACCAATCGCCCTGATTTAACCGAGGAAAAGCGCGAATTTGCCGTTAAAGCCCAAGGAACCTTAGCCGGTGCTATGCAAGGTGCAGACGTGTTTATCGGTGTCAGCGCCCCCGGAGTTTTGACACCAGAAATGGTGCAAGGAATGACAAAGGATGCAATTGTATTTGCAATGGCTAATCCCATCCCCGAAATCCAACCAGAATTAGCCCCTAAGAACGTGGCAGTTATGGCTACAGGTAGGAGTGACTACCCCAACCAAATTAATAACGTCTTGGCGTTTCCAGGGGTGTTTCGTGGGGCTTTAGATTGTCGGGCTAAGACAATTACTACCACAATGTATTTAGAAGCTGCAAGTGCGATCGCTTCTTTAGTAAAACCTTCAGATTTAAATCGAGAACATATTATCCCTTCAGTCTTTGATGAGCGTGTTGCTACCGCTGTCGCTGCTGCTGTAAAACAAGCTGCACGGGAAGAGGGTATTGCTCAGAGTTGATATAGCAGGAGTTAGGGTTTAGCAATGTTTACAGGTGTCAACTTAACCCAAAAATAAATTAATAGTCGGTTTTAACCGACTTTAGCTATAAGACAGGGAATTTATTCCCTGGCTTCTTAAAACCATATCAATGTTTTTCAACAATACTAAATTCTGCCATGAAATATCCAATTATTACTTTTTCTCTAGCTGCTACTTTAGGTTTATTTACTACCATTGCTACAGCCGAAGAAACTCAACTATCATGTTCTGTAAATTCCCAGAATTTAATCACTAATAAAACATTAAAAGCTGAAAAAGCCCCACCTATAAAAAATTCATCAGGAGCAGCGGAAATCGCCTTAGCCAAACATCTTAAAAAGATTAAAGCTAAAATGTATGGTGCTTTTTGGTGTCCACATTGTCACCACCAACAAGAACTTTTTGGTAAACAAGCATGGACAACAATTACCTATATTGAATGCGATCCCAAAGGTACAAATCCCCGTCCTGATTTATGTGAAAAAGCCAAAATCCAAGGTTATCCGACTTGGGAAATAAAAGGTAAATTATATCCAGGAACCCAATCTTTAGAAAATTTATCTCAGATATCTGGTTATAAAGGAAAACGCAATTTTAAGAACTAATTTCAACCCCAAATATCGACTGATTTAAGAGGATTTAGGATGGGAATATTGCCCGTCCTTAAAGAAACACAGATCAAAAATTTAAGTTGTCTTTTTGAGAAAGTAAAATTTTTTCCTCTATAGTCTTTCTCGCTTCTTCTATTTTTAATGCCAGCTTTTCTTCATCAGGTAATTTTAGTTGATATTCTGCGGATAAAATATTGGGTAAATTTGTTAATGCATAATGTGCAACAGCTTCATCTTTTTCACTACAAAGTATTAGTCCAATGGGAGGATTTTCTCCAGGATAAGTCCAATTATCTCTAGCATAATTAACATAAAAATTCATTTGCCCAGTATCGGCAGGAGTTAGTTTACCAAGCTTCAAATCAATGACAATCAGACATTTCAATACACGATGATAAAATAATAAATCTACCCTATACCATTCAGATCCAATCCGCAGACGTTTCTGACGACCTACAAAAGCAAATTCACTTCCTAATTCTAACAAAAAGTCTTCAAGACTATCAATTAATGCTTGTTCTAAATCACTTTCTGAATATTCATCCTTCAATCCTAAAAATTCTAATACATAAGAATCTTTAAGTTCTTGCTCTGGAGTAATGATATTTTCTGGCTGGGGTTCTTCACCTTTTTTGAGTAACGCAGTTTTATTTTGTGATAGGGCTACTCGTTCATAAAACTTACTTTCTATCTGCCTTTTTAGCTGTCTTTCACTCCAACCAGAACGTAAAGATTCAGTTTCATAAAATGTTCTAGCTTTTAAATTTTTGACTGACATAAGACGAACATAATGCGACCAAGGTAATGGAAACTTTTCAGCTAAAGTGGCTAAACTGAATTCCGCAGACACTGTTTGCGAAATTTGCCATTCCAAATAAAAAAGACGCATTAACTCTAAATTACGTGCAGAAAAACCTTTGCCAATTCTTTGAGTTAAGTCTGTAGAAAGCCTTTTGATAACTGATGCGCCGTACTCCGCTCGTTTCTCTCCACCTTGCTCAAGTTCTACAATTCGCCGCCCAATTTCCCAGTAAGTGGCTGTCATGATAGCATTAACTGAACGAGCGGCTGCACGTCGAGATGATTCTAAAAGTTCAATTAAATCAGTGAGAGTGTTTTCGTACTCGTTAATCACGATATTTTTATCAGTTTACTTTCCGTAAGTATCTCACGCAAAAGGGTTGTTTACTTCATCCCTGATTTACAAACTCCAAATACCCTTTACTTAATTCCTCCACAGCCAAATCATAAAACTGTTTACCATGTTCTGGAGTAGCTAAAGCAGGATTTGAACCCATGCGGCCATCAGGGTAACGTTCTCGAAAATCAGCAGCACCATAAATTCTATGTCCAGAAGCAACTTCTGGAGACAGGTAGGCTTTTTTTATTGCTTCTGGATAAACGTATTGAGTCACAGCTACTTCACTAGGAGTAGCATGAGAACCTTCTTGATCACCGTATAATTCTTTGGCAAGTTTGTATACAGAACCGCACATAAACCAATTAGCAATTTGACATTGCACTTTTTGGGAATTAGCAATTTGTAAGTCTTCTAGGTGTGCGTAGGTTTCAGAAAAAGCAGCTTTGAGGGTGGCAATGTTACCACCGTGTCCGTTGATAAAATAAAACTTGGTAAAACCAGCTTTGGCTAAACAAGTTATATAATCTCTGACTACTTGAATTAAAATGCTAGGACGCAAACTGATTGTACCGGGGAAGCCTGTATGATGTAATGCCATACCGATATTAATTGTTGGTGCAACCATGGCTTGTGTTGCTTCCCCCACTCCACGGGATATAGCTTCTGCACAAATCGCATCAGTTCCAATTAAACCAGTTGGTCCATGTTGTTCTGTAGAACCAATGGGAAAAATAATTCCCTGAGATTGTTGTAAATAATTTTCAACTTCTGGCCAGGTGCTGAGATGTAATAACATTTTCTGTAAATCTAAAAATCTAATTCTATATATAATAAAGCAGAATTCAGGAGCCAGGACTAAAAACCGCTTGACACTTGATAGCGCAGCGTGGCGGTAGCCATTTTTTGACTTAAATTTTGTAGTTGCGGCAATCTGCTGTAACTCCTGTGGGGGTAGGCATATTGCCAGCCCAAATCATCCAAATTAGATAGGAATTTAATTATTTAATTGTCTAAAAATCTTTAAAGGATGGAGTCGCAACAAGTTGTGAACGATAAGAATATCACAATTTACCGATATTGCCACTTTAGTTGATGATACTCGTTGCGAATCTCCAGACAAGACTAGTTCCAAATTAATGATGAAATGTTGGTTTTTTGAAATCTCCAGGATACCAGGAGACAAAAACACGAAAGATTGGCTCTTGAGGCCGGATTAATCAAAGCAATAATGTTTTTTTACGTCTTTGGTAATTTCCCATATACAAGACATACCAGCAGGAAACGTCACTAAATCTCCTTTGCCCATCTGCACTGATTGTCCGCCATCAGGGGTAACAATTACATCGCCTTCCAAAAAGTAACAAGTTTCTTGAAAATCATAAGTCCAAGGGAATTTGGAAGCTTCTTTTTGCCAAATTGCCCAGTTGTATACACCTAACTGGTTGAGGCTCTCTTGACTAGGTTGATGCTCGATCTTAATTTTCATGCAGTCTTTAATCTAGTTGTATTTAGCAGTAGGATTGGATATCCTCTCCACACTCATCTACTAAATAACATAATGCCCGAAAACGCAAGCCTACAAATTCGTCATATAGTGGATTTAGTTTGCACATTGGAGGAATGTGAGCGATTTTGCGACCTAAAAACATGATATCACGTTCAAATGGACACTGAGCAGGAATCAGTTTGGCGATAAATTGAGCTAGTTTCCGATTGTGAAATTCGATTTCATCTAACCATTGACGTAGTGGTTGCAGTAAATCAGATTTATTTCCTGTTTGATGGTTGTTTTCGATATGGCTAATCAAAGTAGGGAAAATGATAGGTTGAGTATTTGTGGTGATCATAGTTCTAAATCCTGTTGTCTTCAGATTGATGAAATTTTGTCACTTTGGCTTATGAATATGCCATTTGATGCGGGAATCAGCATTGTCTTGGTAGTTCCAGGCAAGATAATTGCAACTAGTATATCTTACATAGAATAAGCAGAGAAAGTCTTTAACTAATTGCTATTTAAACTCACGGTATGTTGGAGAACTGTCCCGTTAAATACAAAATAACAAAGAAATTGTAAAAATGGTATTTCGTTAACTTATTAATAACTGATGTCGAATATTGTGATCTCATATATCAAACCCAAAGGCTTGGTGGGTAAACTATACAGTGCTGCAAATGGTAACTGTACAATTCAAAATATAGGGTTAGGTTTGACTATAACTAGGGTTGACTAATATTTGGCAATGACCTCAGAGGATTTTAAATCAGATTTTATCCAGACAAATGTTATATACGTTACATAAGCTAACCTAAATATTATCTAACTAGTAGCAAGATATCGTTTGATAAGAACAAACTAATTGACTTGCAAAATTAGCTTATCGAAAACAAAATATGCTATAATACATTTAATGTATTAATAAATAATCAACATTAATAATTGGACTTAATAAATTAATCTCAGGTAGGCAATGCCCACCATACGAGTAATCAAGTTTGTAGACTAAAAACTATCTAACTTTTTGGTGTTGACAAACTTTGTAAAATATAACTAGTTAATTCAAAAAATCCTTCCCCTTCGGGCGCGGTAGTTACATAAGTAGGTTGATACTGTAACTGATTAGCATATTTCAGCACATTAGACACACCTACAGAAACAGGAAAATAACAACTATTAAATAAACTTTCATCATTGGGACTATCACCTACTGTAACCACTTGATCGAGGGAATATTCTGGGAAGTATTCGCGCAATACTTGTAAAAGTCCCATCGCTTTATCTTGTCCTTGAGGCTTGATGTGACACTGGACATTGCTGTAAGTAAATCCCCATCCCTCAAGTTCGCAAAGGTTACTTAAGTATTGCAGTTCAGCTAATGTCAAAGAAGCAACATCAAATGTCCAATCTGTGACACGAAACCGATTGTCGGCAGATTCCTTGATTTGGGGAAATTGACTTTGTAATTTGGTAAAAGTTGTAGTTAAGTGCTGTCGATGTTCAGCTAAATCAGGAATCGGTGTTAAAGCTACTGATTCCAATTTATGAGATGAATAGAACAAACCCCCATTTTCTGCCAATGCACCCGCAACTGGCATCAAACTACTTAGTCCACTTACCCAACCAGCTGAACGCCCCGTGACAATCAGTACCTGAACTCCTGCTGCTGCTAAATTCTCCAAAGCTTGCAACAGTGAGGATGTGAATTTGCCATCCTGAGTCAAAGTTCCATCCATATCTGTAGCTACGAGACGAATATTCTTCAAATCATGAGAATTACTAATGTGTCTGGACATATAAAACTCGTAATAAAGGAATATGATGTAAAAAAATATTAACAACACAGTAAAGTGATACCAAATTTTTGGGCATCCTAAACATTACGAGTAAAATATTTTAATTTGCTAACCATGCTTAGTACAATGTTTCTAGCCCAGTCTTCAGATGCCAAGACTACAAAGGCAATCCAACAAGTACCAGCTAGTGAGTCTCAGCCATCATCCTTATTCATGTTTGCCAGTGGAGGACTGCTGTTAGGACTAATAGCTCTGATTGTTTATGGCAAAATTTTAGTCCAGAAATATGAAAAAAAAATTAGGTTTGAAAACTTTCGCACCCGAGAACTAGAAAAAAAGTTGAAGTTGGCGCTGGAAACCATTCGCAAAATGGAAACCAACCCCGATTTAGTTCACTCCCGCGACTTTAACCTTGATTATTTGCGAATGCGGATGTCAGAAGAGGTATTTCGTTTTGGGATTGTTAATCAAATTAAACTCAAGATTAAAGATAAAATTTCTCTAGCACTGCGTCCAGGCCAATCTCAACAGGGACAGGTTGGGGTTGCCAGCAGCACTGGCAGACAGGTAGATCAGATTTTTGATGTTGAGTATGAAACTGGTGTTGCACCCAACATTGTCAAGCGAGTGCTGTTTCGGATTCAAATTCGGTTAATGAAGTTACCTACACAGGCAACTTCTACTACTATTAGCCAAATTATGGACTGTATAGAAACTTACCTTAGCCCTAGAGAAGATGAGGATTCATGGCAGCCAACAATTCAAGGTCGGATTGTCTATATGCATTGGGATCAAAAGGCTAAACCTACTCCTTTACTCGTCTTGGAACAATCGAATGAAGGGGTAAATGTTACTTTCCGTACTACTCGTCAACCAAATGTGACTGCACCCCCAAACACGCCAACTAGAAAGGCTAAGGCTTGACTCAGTAGAAAGTTTAGTTAGTGAGGATCGGAAACGTGCAGCCCTACCTTGTGGCTGTTATGTATGTTTTGGGCATCACGAGTTAACAGACCGTCTTCCATTTCGACGATGCGATCAGCTATATCCAAGATGCGGTTGTCATGGGTAACTAGTAAAATGGCGGTTCCTTGGTCTTTGGCTAGACGCTGCATGATTTCTACCACATCGCGTCCTGATTGTTTATCTAATGCGGCCGTGGGTTCATCTGCTAAAACTAATGGAGGGTGATTGACTAAAGCGCGAGCGATCGCTATCCTTTGTTTTTGCCCACCAGATAAATTGTCTGGGTAGTAGTTCATCCGTTCTGCCAACCCCACTGCACCCAGCATGGCTTCTGACTTCTTAATAGTTTCCGATTGAGAAATCCGCTGATTTAATTCCACTGCCATTTGCACATTCTGCCTAGCAGTTAAAAAACCCAGTAAATTATGAGCCTGGAAAATATAACCGATACTGCGTCGGCTTTGTACAAGTTGACTTTGACTAGAACCAAATAGTTCTTTACCTAAAAATTTCAGGCTGCCTTCTTGCACAGAACGCAAACCACCTATGAGGCTTAGTAATGTAGTTTTACCTGAACCTGATGGTCCAGTCATAATTACAATTTCTCCGGCATATATTTCTAGGCTGATATCAAATAAAATTTGTTTTCTCAGCGCACCTTTACCATAGTAATGGTTGATATTTTTAATAGCGATTACAGGTTCTGTACTGTTCATAATTGGTAATAGATAATTGGTAATAGTTATTTATCCTTCTTCTGCCCTCTCCCCTCTGCCTCCTGCCTTAGAAAATATCAGCAGGGTCGGCTGAACGTAATTTTCTCATGGCGATCGCTCCAGAGATAAAACACATTAAAATAGTCAATATTAGTACCATGATAGCGCGATAAGAACTCATGAAAACTGGTAAAAGTGTCGCATCTCTAGCAACTTGGTACATAAAAATAGCGCAAGCAAATCCAGGAATATATCCTAAAACTGCTAACATAAAAGCTTCTTGAAGAATCACAGTTAATAGATAGTTTTGTGTATACCCTATAGCTTTGAGCGTAGCATATTCAGATAAATGATCTGTTACTTCTGTATACAAAATTTGATAAACAATTACGGTTCCCACAATAAAACCCATAATTGTCCCTAAAGTGAAAATAAAACCAATCGCCGTACTAGTTGCCCAGTAGTTTCTTTCAAAGGCAATAAATTCTTCTTTGGTTAAAACATTAACATCTGTAGGTAGATAAGTCCGCAAATATTCAGTAACTTGGTTGATATCTGCTCCTGGTTTTAATCTAATTAACCCAATATCAATTAATCCAGTTTGTCGGTTAGAAAATATCCGCAAAAAATTGACATCACTAGTAATTAGATTACCGTCTGCTCCAAAAGATGCACCTAAAGTAAATAATCCGGCTACTTTAATACGTCTTCTTCTCACTTCTGCTGTTACATTTTTTCCCTGATCAAAATCAGCAGCAATCGGACCATATTCTACTCTAGAAGAACGGTCAAATAATACCACATCAGGCATTTTCAGTTTATCTAAATTCTCCTCGACACCAGGCAAATCAAATACGTTAACTTCTGGATTTATGCCAAAAGTAAGAATACTTCGAGGGCGACCAGTAATAGGATTTTTCCAGCTTGTATAGTCTAAATATATAGGATGCACTGACTCCACCGCTGGCAAATCTAAAGCTCTATATAATCGCCGTTGGGAAAAAGGTTTCATAGCTAACACAGCATTAGATTGATTGTTAATTAAAACAATGTCACCCTTTAAACTGCTGTGCATTCGGACGTTACTATAATATAGTGCATCCCGGAAACCAAGCTGCATAAACATCAAAATATCAGCAAAGGCAATACCTGATAAAGCCACAGCTAGGCGAGTTTTTTCTCTTGTCAGTTGTAGCCAAGATAGAGGTATTTTTTGAGTCATTTTAAACAATTAAAAATAGGGAATAGGCAACAGGGAATAGGGAATAGGGAAAATAACAATTTAAAAACTCCTTGAACTCCTAAAATTTGAGTTTTGACTTTCCCAAGGAAAACTCCTGACTCCTGCTGTAATTACTTTTTCTTGCTCACTTCATCAGTATTAATTTCAACAACGACTTTAGCGTTAGTTAAACCAGAAACGCGCTGACTATATTCTGGAGCAAGAGCAATTTTCACCTCTACTACTCTGGCATCAATATCTGCGGCTGGATCTGTATTCAGCACATCTTTTTTACCTATTTTTCTACCAATTTCAGTGATATTGCCCTTTATTTGCCCGCTAAATGCGCCGTTATCACTGGTGATAGTCGCACTTTGACCAACAAGAACTTTACCAATACTATCTTCGGGAATTTCGGCAATTACAAACATCTGATCGGTTTGTCCAATCTCAGCAATGCCATTTGCACTCATGACTTCGCCTGATTTGGTGTGAACTTTTAAAATTTCTCCAGGGGTTGGTGCTTTGACGTAACTTAATTGCAGTTCTGCTTGAGCTTTTCTGACAAAGGCGATCGCATTGCTAATTTGGGCTTGTGCCATTTGTACATCTGTAGGACGAACATCTAACAACCTGCTTAATCTAGCCCTTTCTTCGTCGATTTGCTTTTGTAAAGTGGACACAGTTTTGTCGCGGGTGGCTGTGGCTTCGATAAGTTGCTGTTGCAAAGTAGCGATAGTTTTGATTTGAGTAGCTCTAGCTTCAGCAATTTGTTGTTGCAAGGTTCCCAGTGCTTGTCTTAAACTGGCTTGAGTTTCCCGCACTTGTTGATTAGCAGTAGCTGCACGCAACCGCCTTTTATCTCTTTCTTGCTGAGAAATAGCCCCCTCTCGGTATAAAAACTCATAGCGCCCAGCATCAACTTGAGCGTCACGCTGTTCGGCTCGTATCCGGTCAATTGTAGCTCTTAAACTATCTCTCTGTCCGCTCAGTTCGGCTTCTAACCGTTTAATTGTGGCTGTTTGGGCGATTTTTTCCCCACTTAACTCGGCAGCGATGCGGGCAATAGTTGCTTGTTGAGCATCTTTTTCCCCTGCTAATTGTGCTTGTAAACGAGCAATGACCGCTGATTGAGCTTGAATATCTCTTGGTGAAGCAGCTTTGATCTGAGCTAAATTAGCACGAGATTCTTGCAGTCTGGCTTTTGCTTCTTCGACTGCTGCCATGTTGCTATCGCGGCTGTCTAAAATGGCAATAACTTGACCTTGCTGTACTCGCTGTCCTTCTCTGACTAAGAGTTGCTGTACTCGTGAACCTGCTGATAGTCCTGAGTTGGGAGCAGCAATTTTAATCACTTCTCCTCGCGGTTCTAATCTGCCTACAGCACTAATGCTTTTGGGGGTTGGTGCTATGGATACAGAAGAAGTTAGTTTTTTGAGTTGTTCAATTTTAGCTGTAGCTAGGAATCCAGCTGCGATCGCTACTGGTAAGGCTACAGCAATTTTCAACCAAACTTTAGATTTTTCTAGTGCCTGTTCTGTTAACTTTGGCTTCTCAGTCACCCTTGACATGGTATATTGCCCTTCTATCTGATTTGTAAGTCTTGGAAGTAAAAAAGCAAATTAGCCTCAGTTGATTTAGTAAAATATGAGTTGTAATTGCACGAAAAGTTAAGGGAATTCATCATGTTGAATTCACAAATTTAAGCACCCAAATACTAACCCTGCTAGTTATAACCGTGATGGGGAGACGGAAAAACAAATCAAGTCAAAAGTCAAAATTAAATAATTTCTACCTCCTGACTTCTGCTTTCTGACTCCTGACTAGCAGCTGACGTTACTATTTATTGCTGAATATTTCTGAAAGCAACCTGGTATAAATTTGCTAGGAATAATCATGCAGACATCTTCTAAGCTGTAGACTATTGCCAAGAGTTTCTACAACCATAGATGAGCTTTCTTTAAGTTATCAGTCTGTTCATTATTTACTGTTTACTGATAACTGTTTATTTATTCCATACTTGAAACTAGGGAAATGTGCCAAAAAATATAAAATCGGCTTTTCTCAAATCTAAAATTGGCACAGCCAAGGAGAAACTGAAAAATATCTGTCAAATAGAGCATTCCTAACATCACAGTTTTCCTAACTTGATTGTTATAGCAACCGCCAAGGTGGTTAGGAGATCAACAGATGATAAAACTTAAACACAAATGGACTTTCAACTCTGTCATCTGTCACCTGCTATAAATGAATTGTTAACCTGTGAGCAGAATTAGTTGTTTACATCTAACAAGACAACAAATATATCTTTGGTTATTTACTGAAAAGATTTGATGCGCTACTTTTACCCCTACTGTTTTTAGACTCCATTAAACTCTAGTTAAATGAATTCTACATTCATCAGTTATGGAAAAACGTAACGGAGCTTACAGATATGGAGTATGGAAAAATTTTTAATCAACATCAATTTGACCTTTTGAGCAGCCGTACTTACCATGAAAATAAGAACCACCATATAAGTACCACTGCAAGTTACTAAGAATTTCCACAGCATTTTCTGCTGTGATGGTTTTAGTCATAGCCTCAGTAATTAAGCCCCGATACCATCTAGCTGACTGCGATAAATGCTCATACTCCACAAAATAGTGCAACCATAACCTTTGACAAGCGCAGCATTTGTAAATTGACACTTCGCCGAATCTGCCCTTGCTTTTATCAATTCCTATGTTTCTACTCAGAAACTTTCCATATTGCAACCCATCAGGAAAAATACAACTGCAAGGTTGATTGTTGGCAGGATTTTCCAGATTATTTGTCATTTCTCCCCATGAGTTTCATCTTCAATTACATGACAGCTTTTTTTCTGGCTTAATAATTTCCTTAATATAGGACTCCTATTTGATTATTGAACAAGACTCAGTACACACGGAAAATCTTCTTACCTGTTCCCTGTTCCCTGTTCCCTGTTCCCTGCCTCTACGAAAAATTCATAAATCAAATCGGATCACTATAATTTGATGATTATTCTGGTAAATCAAATAATACAGTGGTCATGTAATTTTCTGCCCAATCTTGACCAAAAGCTTTTTCTAGAACACGTCTAGTTTTGTCATTTTGTTGCTGTTTTGTACAATAGTTGTGTTGTCCAGCAATAATTGAGGCTACTTTTTCCGGTGCTACGGGACTAGAGGAAGTTGCTTGACTGCAATGAATCTCTAAAAATTCTTGGACGCGAGACAGAAACAAGGTTTCTTCTTCTGGAGAACTAGGACGAACAAACATACAAAAATCAGAAAATATATTTCCCCAGTCTGGTAACTCACGGGGTTGGGAAAAGTTGATCGCTGTTAACTCGGTCAGGGCAAAATTATAAGCTACTGGTAAGCTTCTATGTAAGTTTACAGGAGAAAGATCAGCGATCGCCGCACTAATTTGACCTCTACCCCCAACTAAATCGCAACCAAACATGGGTAGATCATATTCTGGTCGGGGAAACATTACACAATGCAAAATATCTAACATATTCCCCACCTTTGCTAGTTCCAAGTGCATTTTGCGAAACTGGGGTGTTTGATAACAGCGGTTTTCTATAATCAGTTTTTCGCCTTCTAGTCTACCTTCCACATATCCCAACTCAGCCGGTAAATGATAGGGTGATAAATCTAGGTATTTATGCCAAACCCCTTCAATGGTATTAGCTAGTTGACGGATGAGGGGATGTTGTTGTTCACGAAGGGAGGCGGTAGGGTTGGAAGACATATTATTTGAATCATGTAATTTAGTGTCTAGTTTACAATTACTAAGTACATTCTGTTATACTGAAAATTATAAACACACAGCACACATAGCAACACTCTATTTTTATGATTTTAGGTGAAAATTATGATTGAAAAAGTAATTTTTCCTCACAACCAACAATTATCACTATTCCCAAAAGTCAACCACATCATACCCCAATTCGGCGATCATTTGCCGCAATAGGGGTAAACTTAACCCAATCACATTACTGTGACAACCTTCAATTTTTTCTACAAACAAACTCCCAAATCCTTCTAAAGCAAAAGCACCAGCACATTTAAGAGGTTCACCTGTAGCTACATAAGCTTGAATTGCGCGATCGCTCATCTGACCAAAATAAACTCTAGTCACTTGACATTTGACAATAGTGCGATTCTGTGTATTATCAATCAAAACATGACCAGTATACAAGTCTCCAAAATTACCTTGCATTAATTGCCAACGAGTGATCGCTTCCTGTGCATCCGCTGGTTTACCATGAATCTCACCATTCATAGCTAAAATCGAATCACAACCCATCACCAAAGCCGATGAAAACTGGGGTGCTACAGTCTCCGCTTTACACTGAGCCAGAGTCTGTACCAATTGTGCTGGTTCACTGATTTGAATTTGCGACTCATCAAAATCACTAGGGCAAACTATCGGTTCAATACCTACAGTTTGCAACAAGCGACGACGCGCAGGAGAAGCGGAAGCGAGTATAAATTGAGGAATTTTCATAGTCAATAATATAAGTAATTGGTAATTGAGAAAAAGCAATAGGCAAAAGAAAGATCATATTTTTCCCCTGCTCCCAGTCCCCAGTCCCCAGTCCCCAGTCCCCAGTCCCCAATCACCTAATTAATACACCGTAAAAGAATTTACAAGTTCATCAATTGTGCGTTGCAGTTTTTTCCAACGCTTTTCTGGTACTGAAGCATTAAAGGTAAAAAGCTTACCACGACTCACCGCAACACTAGATACATTGTGTCTTTTTTGTTGATTAGGGAGTGTTACCTCATACTCTAGAAGGTAGTATGTTTTACCATCAACTTCTTTTTGAGCAACATTGGTTAATTCAGCTGAACGGCCAGAATCTACAGGAGCAAGAGCAGCTTTACCTAATTTATATCCCACTTCTGTTGGTGTTCCTAGTTCTGTCAAAGTTTTACCATCAGGAACGGGACTAATCACCACAGAGACGTTTTCTGATACCTCAATTAAATCATGGAAGACAACATCAGGACCGTTGGCAACTTTCACCTGCAACCAACCATTAGGATATAAAAACTGATAACCATCAGCACTATCTATAAAGCTTTTGAGTCCAGCAGCACCAGCTACACTAGGGTTACTGAAGCTGATACTGAACACTAAAACCAAAATTAACGCAATTCGTTTCCACATTTGACAAAATTCCTTTGGGATGGAAGCAATATTAAGACAAGGATGATTGCAAGTTTTTATTCTCCCATCAATTGGTACGCTTTAGGCTATGGAGAAGAGATTGATTATCGAGCGATCGCAATTTTGAGAAATTATTCCCCCTCTTTGTAAGGGGGTCAGGGGGATCTCAATACAACATGAAACTTGACAAACATCCTCTCAAAGAAGTAGGGGATATATCTCCTGAGCTTTTTATTTTCAATGAGGTTTAACTGCTTACCCGTTGTTCTTGAATAAGAGTGCGTTGGTAGATTTGATGATTTTTAAACCAGTGCCAAGTCCTAGCACGATGGTTATTATCTGGACTAATTTGAATCATTTCATATAAATACATATCTGGAAATTGTTTATAACCAAACCACAAAATCACGGTTGAATCATCAACTTCCCAGGCTTTACCTTGAATACGTTCAGTGTCAAACCAAAGTTTTTTATCTTGATATGTCCCAGGAAATTGATGTTCTTCTTTTTTACCATCAGTCCAGGTATAACGATTGATTTGATAGTAAGGATACTCGCTATTTTCCGGAAATTGACAACTTAAATGAGATTGATGAGTGTCAAGAATTTTTCCGGTTATATCAACCAGGGTATAGGTTCCCACCCAATCACCTTCATGACGGGCTAAAACAGGCATTTCCAAACGAATATTAGACATAATTAGTAATTGAATTACTTCCTCATCTATCTTATACTCTTGAATCCTGTCACCTGTCACCTATCACCTTCCTTACTCTTGATCATGAAACCACCAAGGGTCTTTACTTGTGTTGGTTTTAATTAAAAAGGCTTTTTTTCTGAGAAAGCGTTTCAACCCTGCTGCACCCATGCGGGAACCTCCCAAACCAGAAAATTTAAAAGCGTTTTTTTCGCCTTCGTGCATGATGGCTGTTAAACCGGCATCATTAATGCTAATAGCACCAACGTCTATTTGCATACCAATTTCTAATGCTAACTCTTCTGATTCAGCAAATATAGCAGCACTCAATCCATAAATAGAATCATTGGCTAAATCTATGGCTTCTTCAATAGTAGAAAAAGGCATGATGGGCATAATCGGTCCAAAAGTTTCTTCAGTCATCACTTTCATGGAATGGTCAACTTCAGTTATAACTGTGGGACGACACCACCAACCACCACCTAATTCTTCAACTTTACCACCACAATGAATTACTGCTCCTTTGGAAACTGCATCTTGCAGATGTTCATTAATAATTGCTGCTTGGTTTTCGGAAATTATTGGACCTATTTCCCCACTTTCAACTGTGGGATAAGCGAGTTGGAGGCGATGGGCTTTAGCTACTAATTGATGATAGAATTCTGCAAAGATAGATTCAGCTACATAGATTCTTTCAATCGATAAACATGACTGTCCAGAATTAACAACAGAACCCCATAAAATCGCTGAAGTTGCTAAATCTAAATCTGCTGATTCTAACACAATGGCTGGGTCTTTTCCACCTAATTCTAAGAAGGCAGGAATAAAATTTCTGGCTGCGGTTTCTGCAACTACACGGCCAGTTTCAACGCTACCTGTAAAGCAAATTAAATCTACATCTTCTATTAAAGCTGCACCTGTTTGTCCTGCACCTTCGACAAAATTTAAGGCATCGCGCAATTTAGGAACTGTATTTAGTGCAGTCATCAAAGGTGCAACAAAGCGGGGTGTAATTTCACTGGGTTTGACTATCACTGCACAACCCGCTAATAAAGCCGGAATTGTGTCAATTGTAGACAACAACAGGGGAAAATTCCACGGGCTAATTACGCCTACAAGGGTGTAAGGAACAGCAGATTGTTGTAAAGCAATAAAGGGAATAGTTGTATTTTTGGCAGTTTCTTGTAATAGCTGGGGCGCTAAATTACACCATCTATCAATGCTAGATAAAAAAGAGTCTATTTCTAACATTGAAGTTGATAATCTGCCTGTATCATTTACCAAAGCATCTGTTAGCTGTTTGCGATCAGATAATAGGGCTTGCTTCCACTGCTGTAGTGCCTCAATTCTACCTTCAATACCCATTTCCTGCCAAGGAATTTGTCCCCTGCGGAGTCTGTGACATTGCTGAGAAAGCAACTTCGGGGGTGGGGGGATGATCACATAATCAAATTTACCTGTGCGGGGGTTACGGACTTCTATTGGTTTGGTCATTGGAAACAGGGAACAGGGAATTACTCATTGTTCAAATTATCCCTAATTTGGTGAGGCGTTCAATAGTTTCTTGTTGGGTTTGGATGAAATGTTTACGGTCTATGTTGCCATTCAGCATGGTATTAGGGGGGTAAAAATGTGACTTGGTGTAACTTTCGGCGTAAAGTTCAAAGCGTTGACGGGAGAGTAAATTATTTAAACCTGGTCGTTGGCGATCGCTCCTTAATCCTGCTAAATTAATCTCAGCGAATGCTGCCATACTTTCACCAGCACCTGTTTCTGCTAATACAATGCCTCGATAATCAATAATTTTAGAACCACCATCAACAGAGGCGCTAGGTATATAACTATTAACTATACCTCCTGTATTGGCTGACACGACATAAACCATATTTTCTACAGCACGGGTAATTTTAGCAGCATCTTTAGGCGTGAGATTTTTACTATAAACTTCTGATGTGGGGTGCAATAAAATTTCTGCCCCACGCATGATTAAACAACGGGCAACTTCTGGATATAAAATTTCCTCTGATGCTAAAGTTGCTAAATTACCAATTTCCGTTTTTGCAACTGGGAAAACACCCTCTAACCCGTAACATTCAAGGTATTTATCCCAGACATCATGAGGTGTGGGTGCAAACATTGAATTTAAGCGCCGATAGCGTAAAATAATTGAGCCGGAGGGGTCAATAATAAAGCAAGTTTGAAAATATAAACCAGGAAAATTTGGTTCTAATTCATAAGCATTACCAGCTAAAAATATTTTATGTTTTTGGGCAATTTTACCAAGTGCTTCATACTCAACTCCTGCCATTTCTAAACAGGCTTTTTCTGCCCATACTTCTAGAGATTCTCCCATCGGAAAGCCTGTAAGGAAGTATTCAGGGAGAACTATTAAACGACAGTCAGCACCTATAAAAGCTAGACTAGCAGCAATTTGTTTTTCCAAGCGTTGAATGGTATTTTGAATAATTAAACGGGCTTCAGTCGGACTTGCTTGGTTGACTGCATGACAGGTAACTTGTAATGCTAAAGCGCGGAATGAGTCGAGAGAATGAGTGTTACAATTGTTAGTTTCCATATACCTTTTATGTTGAGTTTATTAAAATTTGTTACAAATCTTATTCGGGAACATGATGATTTTGCAGCAAACAGCACTATTAGCATAAAATTCTCTTGTGTTTATTGACAACTTTTTTCTGATTATAACCAGCATAATGAACTTAAATATACCAATTATAAAGCAACTCTCTGAGTGCAGAAACTTACTCATTGCAGGGATGGGAGGTGGCTTTGATATTTTTTGTGGCTTACCGATTTACTTTGAGTTGCGACGGTTGGGGCTAAAAGTGCATCTTGCTAATCTTAGTTTCTCTAATATTGCATTTTCAAAATCTGCCAAACTTCAACAGACGATCCTATTAACAGAAACCTTGGTAGGTATTACATCGGAAACAGAAGAATTACCCGTTTATTTTCCTGAACTTTATTTAGCGCAGTGGTTTAAAAAAGAATTGAACGAAGCAGTTACCTTATGGTGTTTCAAAAAAACAGGTGTGTTACCTTTACTAACTAACTACAACCTACTAATTGAACATCTCTCTATTGATGGTATTTTGTTAATTGATGGTGGAGTTGATAGTTTAGCACGGGGTGATGAAGCCAATATGGGAACTGTAACGGAAGATGCTGTTTCCATAGCAGCTGTGAGCAAACTAACTCAAGTTCCTTTGCGGTTAATCGGATGCTTGGGTATGGGTGCAGAACGAGATATTAGTCATGCCCATATTTTAGAAAATATAGCGAGTTTAGCTAATTCAGGCGGTTTTTTAGGTTCTTGTTCACTCCTGAAACAAATGCAATGTTATCAAAACTATGAAAAAGCTTTGTTATATGTTCAGAGTCAGCCACAGCAAGAACCTAGTATTATTAACTCATCTATTATTTCCGCAGTCCAAGGGCATTTTGGAGACTATCACCTTACATATAGAACCAAAGGTAGTCAACTATGGATTTCACCCTTGATGTCGATATACTGGTTTTTTGAATTATCTACGATTGTAGAGCAACATTTGTTTTTGTCTGAACTGTTTTTAACTGAGACAGTAGCAGATGTCATCCAAGTAATGCTAAAAGTTATGCAAACCAGACCTCGACGAATAGCTGATAAAATTCCCTTAGTTTAAATTGTATTATTTTAAATTAAATTGTTGCCATTACACTATATAAATAGGAACATTAAACCAGGGATTATTCTTGTCAGAAACTTGCAATTGAATGACTTTTAAATAATTGGGATCAGCTTCAATCCAAGTTTGATTACCTATATATGCTAATGTATGTGTACCATCTTGAGTCACAGCAATATCTCCTGGTTGGATTTTTTCATGATCTAATTCATTAATACTATTAGCTTTCATAATTACCTTGGTTTTATTTCGATATTCTGAGGCTAAAGCTTCAGCAGAAGCATCAAAAAACCAGATGGAAATTCCTTCTCTAATTAGTTGAGGGTTAAGAGAAAGTAAACCATATTTTAAATTTGCACCTACTAATCCCTGTCTCACTAAACCTGAGCAATCAATCCCCAGTTTATTTTCCCCACCCCAAAGATAATTAGTTCCTAAAAAGCTATTCATTTCTTGCACGTAATATTCTCTGAGAACATTTGGTTCAAATTTATGCCCAGGTAGAATGGCAATTAAAATACAGATTAAGTAAGTGGGCGTTAAAAATTGTCGTTATGACAAGGGAACAGGGAACAGGGAACGGGGAAGAGGGTTTTGGTGAATTTACTTTTTGTTACATACTTCGGTTTTTTCCCGCCGACTTACTTAGACAAATCAAAATATTTATAAACCGGATAATCGGATGATGCCAGAATAAAACTAATGCTCCCAATACAATCCCAGCTATTAAACATACTGTAGCTAAACGAAGAATACCATAACTAACAGGAGCTAAAAGCAAAACTACTAAAAAGAACCAAGACAAATTCCACAGATAAAATAAATAACGGCGTTGCTTGATGGGAAATAGCATTTTTATGACTCCGTAAGGTAATATTTAAGATAGTAACTTTATGATTGTTGTTATGTCTACTTCCCAAAAATTGCGGGAATTACTCGCACGTCCTGAAATTATTGTTATTCCCGGTGTCTATGACTGTCTGAGTGCGAAGTTGGTAGAACAAACGGGTTTTGAAGTTGCTGCTACCAGTGGTTTTGGTATCGCTGCTTCTACCTTGGGTTTACCTGACTATGGTTTTCTCACTGCTACAGAAATGTTTTATAGTGTAGGACGGATAACACAATCAATTAATATACCCTTAATTGCCGATTGTGATACAGGATATGGTAATGCTTTAAATGTGATGCGGACTGTAAAAGATGCCGTACAAATTGGGTTAGCGGGGATAATTTTGGAAGACCAAGAATGGCCAAAAAAATGCGGTCATTTTGAGGGTAAGCGAGTTATTTCTATGCACGAACACGCGGGAAAAATTCGTGCTGCTGTAGAAGCAAGGGGTGATAGTGGTTTGGTAATTATAGCCAGAACTGATGCCCGCGCACCTTTGGGTTTAGAAGAAGCTATTAAACGGGGAAAATCTTACATCAATGCAGGTGCAGATGTGTTATTTATCGAAGCACCTCAATCTGTGGCAGAATTGCAAACCATAGCTGCTGCTTTTCCTCATGTACCTTTAGTAGCTAATATTGTGGAAGGTGGAAAAACACCAGAAATGACTACAGCAGAATTACAAAAATTAGGTTTTAAAATTATCTTTTTTCCCCTGACTGCGCTGATGGCTGTAACTGAGGTGATGAGTGCTTGTTTTCGTCATCTCAAAGAACAGGGAAGTACGGCTAATTTAACAGGTTTGATGAATTTTCAAGATTTTCAAGAATTGATAGGAGTTCCCAAATATCTGCAAATTGAAAAAGAGTATATAGTTTAATAAAGAGTGATATCAAGCCCGGTTGATAAGTTATAATTACCGGCGTTGCTGAATTAGGATATGAAATTGAAAAATCAATGATTTCAAACTCTTACTCTCTGTGACTGGAGCGCCTCTGCGTGAAACAAAATCATACTCTTAATCAGCAACGCCTAATTACCATATCTGTGCAGAAATGGGTAAACTCTTTTTTCACCTACTCCCTTCAAGAAAGCTCCCCTTCTGCCTTAATGATAAGTCTTTAACCGGACACGATATAACTCCTGAATTCTGCTGGATCTGAAAATATCGGCAGTTTTCACCTTTGATTAACTTGTCAATATTTCCCGCACCAAAGCAGCCAACTTATCAGCACTATCAGGAGATGCGATCGCTTTTGCCTTCTCTCCCATCCTTGCCAAATCTGCTGGAGATTGCAACAATTCTAACACCTGCCTTTGCAAAATTTCCGGTGTCAACTCCGACTGTTTAAAATTTAAAGCCGCACCAACATCACTAAAAACCGCAGCATTGAAAGATTGATGATCTTCAGCCGCAAAAGGATAAGGAATCAAAATAGCTGGTGTACCACAAACCGCCAACTCTGTTAAACTGCCAGCACCAGAACGACTAATAGCTAAATTAGCCCGTCGTAACAAAGCCGCCATATTATCGTAAAATGGTAATGCTATGTACTGGGGATGTTGCAGACTATCTGCATCTGGATCTCTATCACCTGTTAAATGTACTATATAAGCACCAGCATCAAACCAAGCTGGAGCAGAACGGCGCACTAATTGATTAACCGCCACCGCACCTTGACTACCGCCAAAAACCACAATTAAAGGAACACCATCAGGAATAGGTAAATCTAGACCATGATCAATTCCTTGATCCAAGAATTGCGATCGCACAGGAGTACCCACACAGACAGTTTTAGCACGGGGTAAATACTGGGCAGCCACATCAAAACCCACCGCTACCGCACTGCACCATGGTCCAAAAAATCGCGTTACCTTACCAGGTAAAGCATTAGATTCATGAAAAACAATCGGTAAACCCAAAGAACGAGCCGCAATCACCGCAGGCCCGGCAATATAACCCCCTGTAGTAAATAACCCCTGAAAATTTCCTTGTTTGAGAATACGTCTCACCTGCAAAATCGCACCGATGAGCTTAAACAAGATACCCACAGAGGAAAGACTCAAACCTTGCTGAAACCCTTCTACAGCGATCGTATTCAAAGGATATTGGCTAGGGACAAGCTGAGACTCAAGTCTGGTGGGGACACCAAGCCATTCAATTTCATATTCTTGTAATTTATCAGCCAGTGCGATCGCTGGAAACAAATGTCCACCAGTCCCACTAGCAGCTATTAATAATTTTAACCGTGCGTTTGCCATTGAAAGCTATACCATTTAGCGCCTAGCTTATCTAAGATAAAACAAATTCCTGACCTTCTGTGATCAAATCAGTAAACTATTACCAATGACTAAGATTATTGCTTTATTAATGAAACACAACAAAACATTTACTGCCAGTATTTCCCTGTTGTCCTTCCTACTGACACTGGATTTAACCAGTAATGGGCTATTTGCTCAAGCTGCTAAACCGGAAAATGCTCCCCCAGCACTCAAAAACCTACTCACACAAATTGACACAGCCTCTAGCCGAGGTGATATTAAAGGCGTAATGCAATTTTACAGCCCCAATTTCACTCATGGCGATGGACTAAACCGCCAAACTATGGAACAAGCTTTGAAGTCTTTCTGGCAGCGGTATCCTCAACTACGCTACAGCACAAGACTGCAATCTTGGAAATCAGAAGGCAACGCCATCATTGCAGAAACAGTCACCACCATCACAGGTTTACCATCTTCTAACAGTAATAATCTAGCTCTCAATGCGACGATTACTTCCCGCCAGCGCATTACAGGTACAAAAATCCAGCGCCAAGAAATTTTATCAGAACGCACCCAACTTACCTCTGGCAACAAACCACCCCAAGTAGAAATTAAACTGCCACAACAGGTAAAAGCTGGGCAGAAATATCACTTTGATGCTATTGTCCAAGAACCATTGGGCAATGATCTCTTGTTGGGAAGTGCCATAGAAGAAAACATCCAACCAAGTAAATATCTCACCCCCACACCAGTAAATTTAGAATTACTCAATGCTGGTGGGCTGTTTAAAACTGGACTCGCACCATCTACCCCCGGACAACAATGGATTTCTGCGGTCATTCTTCGTAATGATGGGATGACAATGATTACTCAGCGTCTACAAGTAGTGAAAAAGTAGGACTGAGGCTGCTATTAAAGGTTAAAAGATAAAGGTAAATTACAGCATATTGCAGGTTAATGAGGTACAATTTTTAATCACAAAGCCTTGCACTAAAAGGGTTTTACTGCTCATAGCTGACCGCTGATGACCAAAAGGTGCTGTGTTACCCTTTTTACCTTTATTGTTTTGCTCATTTGCTCAAGATTTGTTTGCTTAAAGTGCTTTAAAAACGACAAAATGCAAGGAGTAAAGACCGGAAAAAATGAAAATGATTTTCAAGTAGCTATTTAATAGACTACAAATATCTAACTATCGCCGTCCATCAGGATTCCATGTTTCAAGAGCAATGTATTCGTTCTGCACCAAATCCAAAGGCTCAATCGCACCGCTAGAACTAGATACTCTGAACCAATAAACTGGACTAGTAATGTCATTAGGGTGATTTTCAAAGACTTTCACTATATAAAAAGGTGCATCGAAAGTGGGGGAACTATCAACAACTGCTGAAACACGTATACTCCCTTTAGAAAGGGTTTCAATTTCTCTGGCTTTGCGTTGTACTTGTGGTAAATTCCAGACTGAGTTGAAAGCTTTTTGCTTATCTATTTTGATGCTAGGGTAATAAGCCTTCACAGCAGTAGCTTTGTTTGCTTGAGTTAGAGATGGTGAGTAAACTAAACTTTGGTTAAGATGATTTTGATAAAGTTGATTGAGCGCGTATCCTCCTAACGCTCCTACCACAAAGGTAACAATTAAATGGTAATAGGTTAATGGTTTCTGAGGATAATAGCTGAATTGTTTCTTATGGTAATAGGTTAATGGTTTCTGAGGATGATAACTGAATTGTTTCTGAGGGTAATAGGTTAATTGTTTCTTAGTGTTACTCCTAAGCATATTGATGCACCTCCGTAATTGTGTAATCTTAATTCCTGTATAACTATGATACCAGGGGTTTAACCCCCTATATGGAGCCTTGACAAGAATCCTGACGTTGTTTTACTTAGACAGATGGGATTTACGGCATAAATTTTTTACCTTTTGTTTGGCTACTGGAGGATACATAATAGCGATCCCCACTGCTACCATCCTATAGCCAATCTTAAATTTGTGGGTAAGGGTCTTTGTCCAAGTAGCAATGATCCCCATTGATATCGTGTCCGGTTGAAGACTCATTCCCAGCACGGAGTGAAGACAGGCCAGATGCAGAAATTTGTTTATTTATCAGGTCTAATCAATTAAAATCTATGGTTAATTAGGACTAAACTCTGGAAAATATTAATTACTGTTCCCATGACCAAACAAACAAATGCAATCATTGTTTTCGATATTGATGGTGTGATTCGTGATGTTGGCGGTTCTTATCGTCGCGCCATAGCAGATACCGTAGAGCATTTTACTAATCGGGTTTATCGTCCTACAGATGTAGATATTGACAATCTTAAGTCTGAGGGAATTTGGAATAATGATTGGGACGGTTCTCAAGAATTAATTTACCGTCACTTTGTTAGCCAAGGAAAGACCAGGGAACAACTACAATTAAATTATGAAAAGATTGTCACCTATTTTCAATCTCGTTACCGGGGTACAGATCCAGAAAATTGGAATGGGTATATTTGTAATGAACCTTTATTATTGCAACCACGATATTTAGAAGAACTCACACAAGCAGATATTAGTTGGGGATTTTTTAGTGGTGCTACTCGCGGTTCTGCTACTTATGTTTTAGAAAAACGTTTGGGTTTAAAATCTCCGGTTTTAATAGCTATGGAAGATGCACCAGGTAAACCTGATCCTACCGGACTTTTTGCGACTATTAATTTATTAGAAAAGGGATTTGATAAAAAACAAACGGTGATATATGTGGGTGATACAGTAGCAGATATGCACACCGTCGAAAAAGCAAGAAATTTGGATAGTTCTCGGAAGTGGGTGGGTGTGGGAGTTTTACCACCTCACGTACAGGAAACAGCAGCAAGACGGGATGCTTATGTTGCAACACTGATGAAAGCAGGAGCAAAGATAGTATTTAATAATGTGCAGGAATTAACACCAGTAAAAATTCAGGAGTGGGAAATATAGCAGAAGTCAGAATTTAGAATATTTGTTTGCATTAGCAATATATCTATATTCTTGATTCTGAATCTTGACATAGAATAAACGAAATCATGGGTGTAGACATCATTGGTTGATAACAATCTTGCTTTGAATTATGAGGAGATAAATCACAATGGCTACATTTAAACTGCCCGATGGACCTCAAGACCACCCTTGGGTACAGACTTTCCACTGGTTGAAAAATCCTTTGGGATATATGGAAGAATGTGCGGAAAAATACGGTGAGATCTTCACTTTAAGAATTGGACCCGTTTTTAAACCGCAAGTATTCATCAGCAACCCCCAAGCCATTCAACAGATTTTTACCACTGATACAAAACAGTTAGATTCTGGGGAACCAGCGGGGATTAAAGCCCCTTTATTGGGACAACAATCTTTATTAGCACTAGAAGGAAAACCTCACCAACGTCAGCGCAAATTATTAACTCCTCCTTTACACGGGGAAAGAATGCTGGCTTATGGTGATTTAATCCGCGAAATTACACAGCAAGTCACTAATAAATGGCAGGTTGGAGAACCATTTAATGTCCTTTATTCCATTCAAGAAATCTCTTTTGAGGTAATTTTAAAAGCTGTATTTGGTTTACAGGAAGGTTCACGTTATGAACAACTAAAGGAATTACTGTTAAAAATTCTCAATCCTGAAAAACCTTTTGTGAGAGGAATGATGTTACTTTTTCCATCATTGCAAAAAGATTTAGGTGCATGGAGTCCTTGGGGTAAATTCCTCCGGTTAAAAGCTGAAATTGACACACTGATCTATGCAGAAATAAAAGAACGTCAAGAAAAACCAGATCCATCTCGCACTGATATTTTATCTTTAATGATGGCTGCGAAAGATGAAAATGGTCAACCCATGAGTGATGTAGAATTAAGAGATGAGTTGATTACTTTGTTGATAGCTGGTCATGAAACTACTGCAACTTCTTTAACTTGGGCGCTTTACTGGGTTCATCGTTTCCCACAGGTGCGAGAAGAACTATTGCAAGAATTGGATAATTTGGGTGAAAATCTAGATGCTAATGAGATTTTCAAATTACCCTATTTAAATGCTGTTTGTTCGGAAACATTGCGATTATATCCAGTGGCAATGTTGGCTTTAAATAGATTGGTAAAATCACCGTTGGAAGTGATGGGTTATAATTTAGAACCTGGAACTTTGGTGATTCCTTGTATTTATTTAACCCATCATCGAGAAGATTTATATCCTGATTCTAAACAGTTTAAACCAGAGCGTTTTTTAGAACGTCAATTTTCTTCGACTGAGTTTTTACCGTTTGGGGGTGGAAACCGTCGTTGTATTGGGATGGCTTTTGCACTGTTTGAGATGAAGTTGGTCTTAGCAACGGTTTTATCTCAATGGGAGATGGAATTGGCTGATACTGAACCAGTACAACCAGCACGGAAGGGCGCTTTATTGGGTCCATCTGGGGGTGTGAAGATGGTTGTGAGGGGGAGAAGAGAGGAAAGTCAGCGAGTTTTTGAGACTAGCGTTAGTTGAGGTGTTTGGGATGCGTTAGCGTAGCTGACTGTAAGTATCGCTTAGAGTACAGAACGAATAAAATCAATTGTGATAACCTCACCATAGGCAGTGTGTAACTTTATCAGACGCTACCTATCGCGGATCACTCATATTACCTATTTTCTCAGCCGAAAACGTACTGGCATTCTATCAGATGGATAAATCAAAAGGTTCTGCTGTAACTCTTCCACAGATGAACGACCATTAACCAACTCCCAGTCGAAATAACGCAACAGTAGCGCCAGCATCACCGTTGCTTCCAGCATTGACAGATGCTCACCCAAGCAGCGATGAGAACCTGATCCAAAGTCTATCATTAGCAGTTGACTACTTTCCTTGTTTTTCTCTAGCCAACGCTCTGGTAAAAATTCTTCAGGACGAGAATAAACTTCTGGATCTCGCCCAGCAGCGAGCATTGACCAGAATATTTTCGTACCACGAGGAATCACCTGACCCTCAATCACAATTTCTCGTGTGGCTTCTAATGGCGCTGAACCAGAAGCAACGGAATAAAGGCGCAAGGTTTCCTTGAAAATAGCACTGATGTAACTCAGTTGTTTGAAGCTATCTGTATTAATACCACCTTGATTTTCCCACACTTGATCAACTACAGCCCGTGCCTGTTGAAAAACCCTTGGATTTAAGGACAACTCTGCCACTGCAAAGGATAAACTATGGGCTGTTGTGTCAGTACCAGCTATTAAGAGTTCAATAGCTTCTGCTATCAGTGATTCCCGCTTATAGTTTGGTTCTTTGGCAGCTATTTTCACTAACATTGATTCCTGGAACAAAGAACTCACCTGTTCTAAATCGGTCTTGTTTTGTTCTCTCATCTGCAAAGCTAAATCTACACGGGGACTAAGAAATTCCTCTACATATCGCCTTGCTGCCCAATAATCTCGTGAATTTTTAGTTGGCAAATATTTCTTCCATATCTTCTCGCCAGTTGCTACCCGCAAGAAACGATAGCTTAAAATAGACATCGCTTCGTATACCTTGGCAACATCAAGGGGTTGACCTTCGGGACTAACAGTTTTTCTGTCTACAGGAATGCCCAGTACCAAAGAGGAAATTACCCTCATTGTCAGTTCTACAAACAGAGGATCTACCTGAACCTCTTTTGATAGACCTGCCTCCTGAATATTTTCAATTACTTGTTCACAGGCTTGATTAATAAGATCAACATATTTGGAAATACCGCTAGAACTAAACTCAGGATTCCAAGCTTTACGTCGCCACTGCCATTCATTGCCGTTTTGACCCAAAAGAATTGGTCCGCCGATGTCGTTCCAAGCTGTGCTTGTTCGCTGGGATCTAATTAAGCTACCGTCTCTCATGCCATTGACGATGGTGTCTTCGATCACTTTTGTCCGGCTCAAAACAACAACGGGTTGGCCAGCCCAATAAACATACATCGGTCCTAGTTCTTTGCTCCAATCAAATAATAATTGAAAGAATTTCTTTTGTTTTACTGCTGCCAATACTTGAGGAATATTTTCTAACAGCCAGTGTTTGGGAGGAGAAGGAAGGGACTCTAGTGATTTGTAAGCGTTTTTTTGTTTCCACCACCGCCAACCAAGTATTCCTGCTGTGCTACTAATGCCTAAGACTGTGGCTAAATTTAGAGATGAGGAAGAAACAGCAATCTGACCAGCAAGTTCTTGAAACATAAATTTCCTTTCAAAAAAGTTTTATGGAATTATCAACCTGCTGTTAATATTCCGTTTTTCTGGTTAATTATAAATATCATGTAAATTTATACCAGAAAATGTATACTTATGGGAATAGTAAAGCGAAAATTAAGCGATTACGCGAAGCGCACTGCCGTAGGCGATCGCTCTCTTGTTTCCTATGTTTCCCAGCAATCGCCAAAAATCTTACTGTAATTTCAAAAACTTATCCAAAGCCGCTACCAAACTAGGAGGCCAACGGCGGATATTTGTTACCCAATTTATATCTTTATAACGAGCATCAAGTCCGTAAGCTGCTACCCAGTTGCTTTCAGCTTCCCCTTTGTTACCTCCAACCCAATAAGCAGCGGTTAAAGCAGCACGCATATCCGCAAAGCGGGGATATTTACGGACTATATTCCGCATTTCGCGGATGGCTTGATCTGTTTGACCTGTTTCATACAGTGCTAGGGCATAATTAGCACGAGCAAAGGCAAAGTTGGGAGCAATTTCTGTGGCTTTTTGATAATCTGCGATCGCTTCTTCCCATTTTCCCAAACCTGTTCTAGCGTTACCGCGATTGTTATAGGCCATCGCATCTTTCGGATCTAATTCTAGAACATGATTATAATCTGCGATCGCTTCTTCCCATTTTCCCAAACCTTCCAACGCTGTCCCCCGATTTAAATAAGGGTCAGTGACATTAGGTGCTAATTCTACAGCTTGGTTATAATCTGTCAATGCAGCTTGCAATTTATTTTGACTTACCCGTGAATTACCGCGATTACTCCAAGCACCTGCATTAGTGGGAAACTTTTCAATAATCTGGGTCCAATAGCTTTCCGCAGTTGCAAAATCACCATTATTAGTGGCTGCAAACGCTTTAGTTGCTAACTCATCTCCTAATTGTAACTCTTCGGCAGTGATTGTTTGGGTTTGTGCCATCACTGGTGTACAAAAGCCAAACACCAGTAATATACTCAGGAAAATACTGATTAATTTAATCATTGATAAGTAGGTTATGTGCAGTAAAATCAATGATAAAACAATCTTCAATCATTAGTAAATAACAACATACCCAACTTCTCTATGAATTCGGGTATCTGAGACTTTTGTCACCAAGCATACAAACTAAAAATGTCAGATCCATTTAGTATTGGTTCTTGTTCAACTGTAATATTTGCAAATCCTTTATCTTTCAACAATTTACTGATCTTGTCTAACCTAAAATCTAAATTATGTACTTCCACAAATACTTGCTTAATCTTTTTCCAATCCTCAGCTTCAATACCTAATATCACATCCAGTTCACTTTTTTCTACATCAATTTTGAGTAAATCAATTTGCTCAATTTGATGTTCACGGATAATTTCTGATATAGTTTTTAATTTGCCATTAACTTCCTTTCCTTGGAAAGCGGTGTTTAATTTATGATTGATAATGCGTGAAAATAAAGAATATGGCAACCATCGTAACCAAGAAATAGGAGCAGGGAAATGTTGAAAATTTGCTATACTTATCTCTTGCAGTTTATCTATTTCTGCTTTTTCAGTAATAGGATATGCTGTAGAACCTAAAGTCATATTTGGATAATAAGTAAATTTTACATTACCAGGTTGCAGCGAAAGTCCACAAGCAAATAATCGGAAATTTTCCGGAATAAAACGCTGAACATTAGCATTTAAGACTTCATAAATATCAGGTATGGGTTCAAAGGCATAAATATTGATTTTATGATTAAACTTTTTAGATAACCAAATTGTAAATAATCCAATATTTGCACCAACATCAAAAACTGTATCGCCTTCCTTTACCTGAATACCATATTTTAAATAATTCTGTACTTCCTGATACATTAATTGTGCTTCGTCCTTTTGTAGACAAAAGATTTTCATTCCATTGGGAAGACGAGTTTCTGATATTAAAGTTGACATTGAGATAGAGCTTTTAGCTTCAAAAAATCATACCTAAAAAATTATACTCCCTAAATTTACAGTTATAAATTTTTCCACCCACCTGACTTGAAAATAAGACCCCACCCCTAACCCCTCCTCGCAAGCGGGGAGGGGAATAAGAAGTTTTTCATCGTGTCCTGGTGTACGCAGTTCATGATGGCTACTTAACAAATCTCATGATTTTAGATCCCGACTTTTGAGAGAAGTCAATGATCTGGATGTTGATGCGCTTACAGCAATGATAACTGCTCATTAGGTGGTTTAAATCCCATGTGTTGATATGCCGTTTTTGTCGCTATTCTACCTCTTGGTGTCCGGCTTAAATAACCTATTTGCATTAAATACGGTTCATAAACTTCTTCTATGGTTTGGGTATCTTCCCCAGTCGCTGCGGCTAGAGTTTCTAATCCCACTGGACCACCATTAAAGTTTTCAATGATTACACTTAACATCTTTCTATCTGTCCAATCTAACCCACAGGGGTCTACTTGGAATAGTTGCAATGCTTCCGCTGCTATCAGTTGATTAATTTCTGTATGGGATTTCACTTCAGCATAATCACGTACTCGTTTGAGCAATCTATTTGCAATCCGGGGCGTTCCCCGTGAGCGTTTGGCGATTTCCGTAGCGCCTTCTGAGTTAACTGGAGTTTGTAATAATTCAGCAGTGCGGAGGACAATTTGACTGAGTTCGTCAACTTCGTAAAATCGCAGTTTTTGAATTAAACCAAAGCGATCGCGCAAAGGAGAAGTTAACGCCCCGACACGGGTTGTCGCTCCCACCAAGGTAAACTTAACCAAAGGTATACTTCTAATCTTGGCACTCGAACCTTTACCGACAGTAATATCTAAGCGATAATCTTCCATTGCCGGATAAAGAATTTCTTCCGTCATCCGCGAAAGCCGATGAATTTCATCGATAAACAGCACATCACCCGCTTTGAGACCAACCAATAACCCGACTATATCCCTTGGTCTTTCCAAAGCTGGGGCGCTGGTAATTTTATAATTTACCCCCATTTCCGAAGCTAAAATCATTGCCATTGTGGTTTTACCCAAGCCAGGAGGACCATACAGCAACAGATGATCCATGACTTCACCCCTAGACTTAGCTGCTTTAATGGCAATATCTAGCACATCCTTTAAGTCTTTCTGTCCGATGTAATCAGCAAATCGCTGAGGTCGAATACTCTCTTCCTGCTTACCTTCTTCATCAATAGCTGCTTGAGGTTGCAGTATTTTTTCCTCGGTAGGTACTGGCTGAGAAGGCGCTTTAGCCGACTCCCGGCGCTGTTTTGGCTGTCCGTCTGGTTCTGGGGACTGTTTTTTTGAGGAGTATATCGCCATAATTCCGCTATCTTAACTTAGGGACTGGGGATTGGGGATTGAGGATTGGGGAGATCGATGGGTATTGGGGAAAATAACTAATTATCTCTTCCTTATCACCTGTCACCTGTCACCTAATTTCCCAATTGCCTTTACAATTTAAATTCCGAACAATTACCAAAAATAGAGAAATTGCTATGTTATCTAAAAGAATTTTACCTTGCTTGGATGTCAAGGCGGGACGAGTTGTCAAAGGAGTTAACTTTGTAGACCTCAAGGATGCGGGTGATCCGGTAGAACTAGCCAAGGTTTATAACGAAGCCGGTGCGGATGAGTTAGTGTTTCTGGATATTACGGCGACTCATGAAGACCGAGACACGATTATTGATGTGGTTTACCGGACTGCTGAACAGGTCTTCATTCCGCTGACTGTGGGGGGAGGTATTCAAACCTTAGAAAATGTTAAAGGTTTGTTACGCGCCGGCGCTGACAAGGTTAGTATTAATTCTGCGGCCGTCCGTAACCCAGATTTGATCAATCAAGCGAGCGATCGCTTTGGTAATCAGTGTATCGTTGTTGCTATTGATGCCAGACGAAGACTTGACCCCAACAACCCTGGTTGGGATGTATACATACGTGGAGGGAGGGAAAATACTGGCAAAGATGCCTTACTGTGGGCGCAGGAAGTAGAAAAAAGGGGGGCTGGTGAATTGCTAGTAACAAGTATGGATGCAGATGGCACTCAAGCCGGATATGACCTCGATTTGACGCGTGCGATCGCCCAATCTGTCGAAGTTCCTGTGATTGCCTCTGGTGGTGCAGGAAATTGTGAGCATATTCACGAAGCTTTAACCGATGGCAGAGCAGAAGCCGCATTATTAGCATCTTTACTACATTATGGGCAATTAAGCGTGGCGCAAATTAAAAATTATTTGCAGGAAAGATCAGTTCCAGTCCGTCTCCCTTGCTGATCCCATGCCCTAGCAACCAATTCCATCCCTCTCAGGTTAGACACAGTTAGCCAAAACAATGTTAATATTACTTTACTAGTATTAAGAAATATTAAGAAAAAATATGTTGATTCCTATTTTACTTTTTGATGTGGCGCTTGTAGCCTGGTCCCTGCACCTGATGGAGAAAGCCTACGAAAATAAAGAATTTTCGCTGATGCTCGCTGGTACATTGGTTGCCCTAGCGGCTGCGGCGATGTTGGTAGTTTATTTCTTAATGGGACACTGTATGAGCTATTTATTACAAGTGTCTTAGAGTCAAGAGTCAGGATAAAGAGATAATATTTACCCCAGTTTCCTTAACAATTAATTAAGATCCCCGACTTCTTAGAGAAGTTGGGGATCTCAGTATTCAGTATTAAATTTTTTAAATCGAAGCTCCTTATCTAGAAAATATGATATTCCAACTAAACTGGTAAAGGTGCTAAACCATGCAACTGACGCACAGCATTAAGGCAGGCTGGACAATCACAGCCAAATAACTTGATAGCCTCATCACTTTCTGCTTCCGTAAATATTAGTTCATCTGCCTGATTTTGTTCTAGATTTTGTTCAGGTTGAACTTGTGCTAGTTGCATCGCAGGTTTAGCGGTTGTGGGAGTAGCATTATCTACCGATATACATACTTGACGCACATTTGCTGAGTGGGGAGAACGCACACAAGAAAGATGAGTACCTACAGGGGTAACTGTTTGACTAGCGTGAACTGGTCTAGCCATCATGACTGTAGATAGCATGGACATAAACACGACGGGGCTAGAAAGCAAGGCTAAGATAAATTTTCTGTTCATCTGCTTCAAATAACTTTGTCAATAGGGAACCAAACCAACTTTTTCAGATAAATTGGTTCTGAATCAGTCCATGTTATACAAAGTCGCTGCAAATGTCGCAGTTTTTCAATAGAAACGATAGAATTTTTCTATATTAGCCTGGGCGATGAGAAATCGTAGCGATTAGAAATCGCAGCTACAGAGTCAAAAACCACCTGAGTGGGTTTCAAAACCTTGATCAGAAATCCAATAAACTCTAGTAGAAAAGACGTAGTACCTGTGTCAAATGTTGTGATTGGATGTATGAATTAATTTTTTAGATTCCTGATTAGTTAAGGGTAAATACTGATTTCTTGAGTTCTGTGACGGAGGAGCTAGTGAAGATACTCGTATCCTCATCATAGGTGATTATTTAATCAGATATGAGCCTCCAACGGGAGCGGTTTGCGCTCCCGCAACAATTGAAAAAAACACCCAACAGATTGGAAACCTGAAATCCTTACCTGGCAAGGGTTATAAAATGTGTTTCTTAGGAGTAAAATGACTAAAAACGCATTTGCAGGAAATATGACCAATCAATCTACCATCCCAGTTATTGTCAACGGTGCTGCTGGCAAAATGGGACGTGAAGTAATCAAAGCAGTAGCCCAAGCACCTGATATGATTTTAATGGGCGCTCTCGATACCTCACCTGAACATCAAGACAAGGACGCAGGAGAACTGGCAGGTTTAAGCGAACCTTTAGAAGTGCCTATTACCAATCAATTAGAGCCAATGTTAGGCTATGTAGCTGGTGAAAGACAGATGGCTCCTGGGGTAATGGTAGACTTTACCCATCCTGATGCGGTTTATGATAACGTGCGGAGTGCGATCGCTTACGGTATTCGTCCAGTAGTGGGAACCACAGGTTTAAGTCCCGAACAAATTCAAAATTTGACAGATTTTGCCGAAAAAGCCAGTACCGGTTGCTTGCTAATTCCTAATTTCTCCATAGGTATGGTACTGCTACAACAAGCCGCAGTTACCGCATCCCAATATTTTGATCATGTAGAAATTATCGAACTGCATCACAACCAAAAAGCCGACGCACCAAGCGGTACAGCCATTCAAACAGCGCAGTTATTAGCGGAATTGGGTAAAACTTTTAACATTCCTCAAGTCGAAGAAACAGAAAAAATACTAGGAGCTAGAGGCTCTTTAGCCGAAGAAGGCATTAGAATTCATAGTGTACGCCTACCTGGACTCATTGCCCATCAAGAAGTCATTTTCGGCGCAGCAGGGCAAATTTACACCTTACGCCATGATACAAGCGATCGCTCCTGCTATATGCCCGGAGTCCTACTAGCAATTCGCAAAGTCAACCAGCTAAAGTCATTAGTATATGGATTAGAAAAAATCCTGTAAGAAAGGAGTCAGGAGTCAGGAGTAAAATAAATGTGTAGTCTGATTTTCAGAATTATATTGATATCCTGATTACCCTGTCCATTGATATCTCTGTTATAAATTTTCGATTTGCGATTTTTCCCATCCAAAATCTAAATTCTAAATTCTAAATTCTAAAATATGCTTGTTCCACTGACTCGCCAAAAATTTGAACAAATTATCCCTCTTATTGCCAGTGGTTCACAGTACAAATACTACTGGGGAAAGTTTAACAGTTTTTTACAGCGGCTATTAATTTCTGTAGTGACTGTAGTTGTAATTTTTCTGGGCAGAATCTTTTTGAAGCTGGATTTTGGGCTGATTTTCACCTTCGGGGTATTTGGCGCTTTTTTTTGGTTGTGGTATCCCGTATTTCAAGCCAGTATTCGCAATGCAAAATGCCGCCGTTACAAGTACAGCGGCTTTTTCCGAGGACGAGTGCTAGATTGGTGGATTACAGATAAATTGACAGGTAAGCAAGAAACCGTCAACAACAAAGGCGAGTTAGTAATTATCGAAAACCGCGAAAAACGGATTAACTTAGAAATTGGTGATAACACAGGGTTTAGTGTAGAATTTGATGCCCCATTACGTCCTGCTCACAAAGCGATCGCACGTGGTCAAATTGCAGAAATGATAGTCATGTCAAATAGCCCAGATTTAAGCAGCATTGAAGAATTTAGCAATATCTACATCCCCAGTCGTAACCTCTGGGTAAGTGACTACCCCTACGTGCGAGAGGATTTCTTTAATGAAGTCAGTCTCCGCTTACGAGAAAACCAACAAGAAAAACCTCGTCGTCGTCGCCCAGAAAACCAGAGAAGCAGAGGGGATGATAGATATTAATTTTCCCCATCTCTCTTCTAACTTACTCCACTTCTATCTTGACCATAGGCTTGCCAAGCCAAATCAACCAAACCATCAACAATAGCAGATGCTACCACCGCATTACCTTTACGACTGTCAATAGTAATATAAGGTACTAAAGATTCTTGCAAACGTTCTTTATCAGAATCTACATTGATAAATCCTGCTGGAGTAGCAATAATCAAAGCCGGTCGAATTTCTTCCGCTTCAATTAAATCTACAAGTGCAGTCAAAGCAGTTTGGGCTTGACCAACCACAAAAATCCCCTCTGGATACCGCTTGGCCAGGGTTTCAATCCCCCAAGCAGAGCGAGTTCTTTCTTTTTGTGGACGAGTCAGAGCTTCCATACTGCAATACACCGGGTTGGCAAAGGTGTTTTGAATATCGTAGGCAATACCGACTTGTACCATTGGCACATCTACCACAATTGTAGTACGTGCTGCTAGTGCTGCTGCTCCTGCTTGTAAAGCGTGTTCCGAAAAGCGAATCAAAGACTTGTACTCAAAATCAGACGTGGCGTATATTACTCGCCGGACTATCTCATATTCTGCTGGTGAAAAGACATGATCGCCAATTTCACTATCAATGATTGCCAAGCTTTGAGCATCAGTTACGTGCCATTCCATTGCTGTTAAGCTTCTCACATATCAGCTTTCAGCTTATCATCACAAGGTAGGGAACAGGGAACAGGGAACAGATTTATGATTCGCTACTAGAAGGAGGACGACTGAAACCTGGAGATAGATAAGCTACCAAAACACCAATTAAGAAAGCGGAAATATTGCGAACCAGAGGAACCCAGTCGCTAGTACGGGTTATGACTGGAGCAATACCGAAGGCAATAAACAAAATTCCCCACAAAGGTGAGAAAATTAACGCCCATTGCCAAGCAAAAACTTGTTTATCATTGCGGGGTTGAGCAGCAAAGCCACAAATCACACCACCAATAGCTGAGGTAATGACGGTGAGTATCCACTGTTCTCTTGGTAGTCCAGGAACGACGTTACAACCACCTTTGAGTAAACAACCTTTAACTGAATCTAAGGCTTGGAGGATGGCTTGGTCTTCCCCTTGTTCCCGCACAAAGTACAAGTTACCAAAACGCGTTTGCAGTTCAATCCAAAATGTACGGGGTAAAAGTTCATAAACCGCATCACCCACACTAAAGCTGAGAATGTTACCACCACGAGCATCTGCAACCAAGAGAATGCTTTTGTCATCCAAACCCCAATATTTGATTACTGCTCTCCCTGGGGTGCGGTCATACTGGGTTAATACTCGCAATTTCCAGCCAGTAGCAGTTTCAAACTGTTCTAACTCGTTGACCAGTTTTTCTTCTTGGGGGTCGGGGAGAGTTTTCGCTAAATCAACCACTGGGGTAAATGTGTCAGGTAGCAAGTCAGGATTTTCATAAGCCAGGGCTGATGGTGAATGAATCGCCCAAATTGATCCAGCAAAGAAAAATACTGCAATGGATACTAAAATTTGTCGCCAAAAACAACGCTGCATGGAATTTTTTATACAAATATTAAGGGCAGAAGTGAACAAGTTGTTTTAAAAGAGTACGAGAAAAGTGATACTTCTTTACACTTGTTTACTTTACTCTAATCTAAGGCAATGGGGAATGGGTCAGTTATCAGTTATCACTTTTCCCTGTCACCTATTCCCTGTTCCCTCTCACCTATTCTTGATCAAAATCACTTTCCTAATTAACAGCTTCACTGTAGCCATTGCTACTAAGTTATCATTATGAATGTGTGCGCTTATTTTCTTGCCTCAGCACTTCTCGCTCTCGCAGAGTTAACTCTGGTTTTTCATTCATCGGTAAGCGTTCAGGACTGCGTCTAGCAGGTTTTTGGTGCGTGAAGCTTTTCCAGGCAGCTTTAACACCAACTACGAGGCTGCGTGTGCTGACTTGAATGTTCTGAGCTTGTTTTTTGGCGTTATCCAGGCTTTGATCTACTTGTTGAACGACTTGTCCAGCACTTTTTACACCTTCACTAACATCATCGGTTAAATCTGTTATTTCTAAACTGGTATTACGGATGGCTTTGAGAGTAGGCGGTAACTCCCTTGATAGAGTATCAAAAAACTTTTCGGCACTACGAGCGGCGCGTGCTAACTCCTGCAAAGCGGGTATAGCCGCTACTAAAACAGCAGTGAGACTAGCAGCGACTAAGAGAATGGACAGTCCCAGCCAAAACAGAGGGTCAATCACGGTTATGCTATTTATAAGCGTTCTAGATTCTGGTTTATAGAATCTGTGTTTTCGGCAGCAGCAGGGTTTGGCCGTTTTAGGGCTTGACTTTCGCGTTGAGTAGCATCTACTCCAGCAGCGATCGCTTCCCGCAGTCTCTCTAGGGTATCATCCCAGTTTCGCAGTGCGTTGGCAGAAAGCCGATCTGCTTGCATCTGCACACTTGTTGATATATCTTCTGCCAATTCTGGTAAGGCATCTGCTGATTTTTTCAAAAGTTTACGGGTTTCGCGCCCTGTGCGGGGAGCCGCGAGCAAGCCGGTTAAAGCACCGATAGTAGCTCCCAGCATCAAGCCGCCAATAAATATTCCAGAACGATTATTGGACATTTATTTTTATGGTTGATCTTTTATCTATTTACACTTATTTTAGGCTGGTTTTATGTTCTGGCAATAGCGATAGGTAGATTCCGACTTTTTGGAAATGACCATTTACCGCAGTTGTGTAGATCAGGCGGTTGTCAGTTGGATGAGAACATACAGTTATCAAATTCTATAATCACTCGTTATATTTTGATTGTCAAAGATACCTCTGCCAAATTTTTCTCCCCAGTAGTATGAGGTTGAGAATCTGCCGCACTTGCTGGATTTGCAGTTTCAGGTTTTGGTGTTTTTGTCGCAAGTTATAAATTTGCTGTTGCCCTGTATAAATATTTTCTGGTGCTGTATACAGTACTGTATGGGTAGCGCGTTCATAGCTGTTTAATCTTTCTGCTATAATTCGCAGCTTGTGCTTGAGTTTCCATACCTGCCAAGCTATGTAAAAAAGTATTAGTGAGATTAAGATATTAATCAGGACAACTATTATTACCATTTTGGTCCTTACAGAAATTCAAACGGTTTTTGTTCCTGTAGCCTCAACTTCAGTTGTTTGACATTCAGTTAAACTACACTTAAAAGCTGATACTAGGACATATTTGACTTTAAATCCGATGACAGATAAAAATTTAGAAGCGTTAATAGTCAAAATTGTGAAAAAGCTGCTCAAAAAGGAAATCACGAAACTCAATCAGGATAGTTTACCAATTGTTTCAACTGAGGTAAATCAGCAATTAGATAGTTTTCCAGAAAATTTTGTAACTGAAGAAGAAACACACTCTACCGCAGAAATACTTAAGGATGTATATACCAGTAGGTTTGTCAATTTACCTACTCAAGAAGATTTGGAACTTGAACGCAAGTTAAGGGAAATGAAATTTCGACAGGAACTTAGGAAAGATTGGATATTATTTCTTTTGAGGGATATCATAGTATATGCCTCAACTATCCTCTTTATGTTTACTGCTGCTGGTTTTTATTTATTCACTATCATTAATAAATAATTAAGAAATCAGGCAATTTCCAGTTATGCTCAAGTGTAACTATGATAGCAATAAATTAAAAATCTAAAATCTAAATTTATCCTCTCTTCTTCCTTTCTGTCATCTTCTTTATACTTTCTGTTGTATGTAAAGTTTTGGTAAAATCTCATGACAACTACCATTCTCAAAATTTGATTGCTATATTAGAGTAAATTACTATTCTGCTGAGGTTTGCAAAGCTGTGCGTGATGATTTGAAGGGCTTAGAAATTAGTCATCAGGAGTTGGAAAATTTGACTAATTTACCTGTTAAAAATGAATTATTTATTATTACTAATTCTCTGCATAAAGTGAGAAAATTATTAATAGCAAAAATCAAAGGTTCAGAGTGGGCTACGGTAGTTTTTATAGGTTGTTCTACTTTGGTGTTTTCATATCTATTATTTGACATACTTCTCAAAGTATTTGCTAGTTGGATCACAATACCATCTTGGATATTACTAATTTTAGTTAGTATTTGGGTTGGTGGTGTAATCCAGACTATATTATATTTACTGTGGAAGAGCAAAGCTAAGTTTATCAAAAAAAATATGACAAATTCTCTGCAAACTTTACTCACTGATGTTGAAAGATATAATGCTGTTATTAAAGCTATAGATATTAATGACCAAATAGAAGATGCTGGTAATCCAGAGGTAGGGATCAAGCAAAGAGAGAGAGTTATTGAAGCTTTAGTTTTTACCAAATTAGATTTAGTACGTGCTTTAAAAACCGAAAGAATTTTGCGAGAAAATAAAAATTTCATTTTGACTAATTCGGATTTATTTGCTAACAATTTAGCTACATTAACTTCCATACAAGTTACTGAACAAGCAACTGAACATGACCGATTATTGAATGAAGCGTTGCAAATTGCTTTAGATGTCCAATACGAAATGCGAAGGTTACAAAATCAGCGTTAAAACCCAATTAATAGATTAAGTTAACCTTTTTTTCATCTAGTATGCGATCGCACAGTTGTTTGGTTAAACTGACAATATATTGATATTTTTAGAAGATTACACCCTCTCCAAGATTATAGTTAATCTTCTCTGGCAGGAACGGAGTAACATTAAAGAATATGAAAAAAACCTTAGCCTAGCTTAATCGTAGGTATCGCACATTGATATGGACTGGAAAGAAATCAGAGGCAACTGGGTAATTATTCCGCGTCATCCCATCGGTATCATCCATTTCTTAGGGGGTGCATTTGTCGCTACCGCACCTCACCTAACTTACCGCTGGTTACTAGAACAGTTGGCAGCTAAAGGCTATGTTATTATTGCTACGCCTTTTGTCAACACCTTAGATCATCTGGCGATCGCTGAATCTGTACTGCTCAACTTTGACCGCACCCTAGAACGCTTACACTATTCAGGTGAATTACGCAAACTGTACCTGCCTATCTATGGTCTTGGACACAGTATGGGTTGCAAACTCCATTTATTAATTGGTAGCCTTTTTCCAGTTGAACGAGCAGGTAATATTCTCATTTCCTTTAACAACTACACTGCTAAAGATGCCATCCCTCTGGTAGAACAATTAAATTCTACCTTGGCGATTGAGTTTACTCCTACACCTTTGGAAACTAACCAGCTAGTACAAGAACGTTATCACATCCGCCGTAATTTATTAATAAAATTTAGCAATGATAATCTTGATCAATCAGCAATTTTAACAAAAATTTTACAAAATCGCTTTCCTGAAATGGTGACAGCACAAACCTTATCTGGAAATCACACCACACCTTTAGGTCAAGAGATTAAATGGCAACCAGGAACTTCCTTTACTCCTCTTGATGCTTTAGGACAATGGTTTAAGCAAGAAGTATATCGTGATTTACACCAGCTAGAAAAAGTTATGTTTTTCTGGCTCAACCCTCTTGCATCTTCATAAGATTTGCTCACCTCAAAAGATTAGTAAACCGATGGATAGTTAAAAATGATTTTCTTTTAATCAAGTTAGTAGTTTGGAAAATAATCATACTACTAACTATTTATTCATCAGTGTATTTTTGGCTTTTTATTTTTATTTCTGGATAGAAGATTAATTCTATACGCTCTTAATTATGTTTCAAATTCTAGTAATTGATGATGACTATTCAATCCAGATCCTTCTGAAAAGGATGTTGGAAAAACGTGGCTATCAAGTAATCACTGCCAGTAACGGACAGGAAGGAATTTTACAAGCACTAGCTTCTCCTCCAGCCTTAATCATCTGTGATTGGATTATGCCAGGTTTAACAGGTCTAGAAGTTTGCGATCGCATCAAGAAAGATCCTCAATTATCTACCACATTTTTTATTTTATTAACATCATTGGATTCAGTTGCAGATCGCGTTAAAGGACTAGATGCTGGTGCTGATGATTTTATCTCCAAGCCTATCGAGCAAAATGAACTTCAAGCCAGAGTCAGAGCAGGATTACGTCTACATCAGTTAAATAGGGACTTACAAACTCAAAAGCTATTGTTAGAGACAGAACTAGCAGAAGCAGCAGAATATGTAAAATCCCTTTTACCTTTACCTATATCTACACCACTAAATATTAATTATAGATTTCTTCCCTCCCGACAACTAGGAGGTGATTGCTTTGATTATTATTGGCTTGATTCTGACTATCTGGCAATTTACCTATTAGATACTGCTGGACATGGGCTTAGAGCAACTCTTCCCTCTGTTTCTGTACTCAATCTACTTCGTTCCCGTGCGCTCAAAGGACTTAATTATTATCAACCTAGTCAGGTATTAAAAGCTTTAAATGATACTTTTCAAATCAATTATCAAAATGATAAATATTTTACTATTTGGTATGGTGTATATAACAGAATTAATCATCAGTTAATATATGCAAGTGCTGGACATCCACCGGCAATATTAGTATCTGGAAAATCTCCCAGCACCACGAAAATCAAACTCCTGAAAACACCAGGTATGCCAGTTGGTATGTTTCCTGAAGCAAAATATGTGGATGAAACTTGTCAGATTGACGAATTGAGTAGTCTTTACATTTTTAGCGATGGCGCTTATGAGATTACTAAATCAGATGGGAGTCTTTGGAGTCTGGATGGATTTATTCAGTTACTAGTTAGCTTACAACATTCAGTTGATTACCAACTTGATTATATACTGAAATATTTAATCAATTTAAACTCCAAAGAAGCCTTTGATGATGATTTATCTATCCTGCAAATTAAGTTCGATTAATTTGTAGCCATTAAAACCTGATTGAAATCATCTTGACTAGGAAATATTTCAAATATTTCATTTATACTGGTCAATTCAAATATCATTCTCACTTGCTCATTAATTGAACAAAGAACCATTTTAATATCAGCATCTCGTAGGGTTTTGAAAGCTAATACTAGAGTTCCTAAACCAGAACTATCTAGAAACGTAATATTTTGACAATCAACTAAGACAATCTTTGCACCACTTTCCATGATTTGGGCAATATCTTGCTGAAATTCTGATGAAGTTTCAGCGTTTAAATTCTCTTTAAGTGTAAGAACTTTAACCTGCTGACTCATAATTAGGTTACTCTGATTCATATCAATGGTGTTCTCTTGTAGCTAGTATATAACAATATAGGAAATTTTAAAAATTCTCATCATCTGAAAAGCAGAAATTTTTCATCATTCAAATAGTTTTTCAATTATAAATTTCCCAATAAATAACTGGAATTTTCTACTCATAAATTCATAGAAAATTGTCAAATTTGAACTTATAAACCGTGAACCTCAGCTAGTAATTGATTACAAACAAATCAATAAACAGTTCATATTTTTATAGTTAATGTTATTAGTTACAAAGAAGGCAGGAGGCAGAGGGCTGTCTTGCTGGAGGGAAGAAGTATGAATTAAAACTTTAGTTCTGGGTCTCAAGCCCAGTTTAAAAGAGGAATTGTATCGAGACTCATAGCGCGTTAGCAAAGCGGCACGAAGTGCGATACAAAGCGTCCTTGCTTCAATCCCACGTTTTAAAACGTGGGTTCGTCCTGCCTCCTGCCTCCTATCTCCTGCCTCTTGAATTAATATTGAGCAATAGAATCGCTAATTTAAAGTCGATTGACCTTAGCTCGATAAAGGAGCTTATCAGCTTGACGGTATCCAATATAACATACTTTGACTGTTTCGCCAAGTTGGGCTGTTCCCTGCAATAATTCATGGTATTCAGGATTATAAGGTATTTCTGCTCCCACAGACGCGATCGCTTCCACTCCCCAAGCCTGTAACAATTTTTCAAGCGGCTTTTGTACCAAAGGCAATATTTTTACTGCCTCCAGATGGGGATTATCCTTGGCTTTCTGTGCTACTGTAGGCCAGAACAACAATAAAGATTCCAATATTTGCAAACTTGACTGCCGAAACTCTTGCTGTAAGACATCTCGCTGCTGTTCCAGCGTCAGCATGATTCGTTCGTACTCTCTTCTTAAGTCAGCAATTTCTTGTAACAATTTTGCATTCGTATTTAAGTGTTCAGTTTTGACTGCAAAACTCAGAACTTGGGAATCAGAACTCCCGGTTGAAAAAGTTGCTATTAATTCACATGGAGATATCTGTAAGACTTTTGATAGCTTCAGCAGCACCTCTACTCGCATCTGCTCCAGCTTTCCCCGTCGTAAACACAAGATTTGCCACTCAGAAACACCAGTAGCGGAACTCAGAGTTTTAAAACTAGAGATCCCCACACTTTGCATTAAATTTCGCAACTTTGGGGTGAAATCTTCCTCAGGCATAAGGCATGGGGCATAGGTTGTTGTTGCCTATTATACCCCATTTCTTCAATTTCTATTCTTCCAGCAAACTTCTCAGCATCCAAGCGGTTTTTTCATGAACCTGCATTATTTGAGTTAACAAATTTGCTGTAGATAAGTAACTTGGCACAATTAAATATAAAACCTCTCTCCAAACCTCTCCCCTGGTAGGGGAGAGGCTTTGACTCCCCCTTCCCTAGTAGGGAAGGGGGCTGGGGGGTTAGGTTTATATTATATTTTTTAACGCCCACTTACTTAACATAATTTTTTGCTTCCAATAACTCAATCAAAATGCTAGTTTTTCTATTAAGACTTACGCACAAGTCACGTAAAAATCAACCACGTATTGCTAAAGCGTTCGCGTAGCGTCCCGTAGGGATACACATGAAAAACACGAACTTTTAGCGATGTTTTGCGTAAATCTGTCTACTTTCACTATACCTAAGCTATGCTGATAGAACCTGTCACGCTTGTTCATGCCAAATGCATCTTCAGCACACTGGGAGTAGCTTTTCTAACTTTAGCTAAAATTGTTTCTTGTCCCAGTCGCTGACAAGCTTCATAACGATGGCAACCAGAAAAGCCATAATACCGTCCATCTACTTCAAGAACATCTATCGGCTCTTGTTGCCCAATTTCGGCAATTGACTCCATTAAGTATTTTACCTTTTGGGGATCGTTCTGACGCGGTAATGGACGTTGAATTTGATTTAAGGGAATTTCTTGAATTTTCACCATAAGGAATTTTGCTGGTTAGTTATGCTTTCCGTGCAACGCCAAACCTATACAAATCGCTCATATCTAAATCAATAGAGCATTTTGCTGTTTGCTTCCTGCTTCCACCAATCCCGGAGGGTTCTTGTCCACAGGCGTAAATGTTGCGCTTGCCTCATGTACTCGATGTTTGGGTTTATAAATAAATCATAGTCGTTATGATTTCTAGTTGCAAGTAGTTGAGATAAAACAGGTGATGATATTATGGGATGGCATAAACTACTCAACAAAAACGCTACAAAACAAGTTCAAATCTGCCCCGAAGCCTCACTGTGGGAGCAAAATCGATTTTTCATGAAAATCTTTTTCTGGCGTTCTGCCTACAAAATACTGACGACCTTTTGCTTATTGGGACTGACTGCTGCATCAAGTCCTGTCAAAAATAACCAAGATGTGGAACTAAAAATTGGCATTGTCCAGCGATTTGGAGCCACACCTACAGCCAAGTTACAACTGACACCGACCAAAGGCGATCGCTTAAAGCTAAAATGGAAAGTAGATAATCAGCAGCAAACCCTCATCACTGCCAACCCCGTCCAGCTGGAAACAGTCATGGAAACCTTACCTCAAGCAAAAGTGCAGGAGGTAGTAGTTTTGGGAGACTTCCGCACCTTTGAAACAGCTGAAGATAGCGCCAGAAACTGGCGTTCACAGGGAATAGAGGTGGAAATAGCCCAACCAGAACGCTGGCAAGTATGGGCTAAACGAGAAGTTTATAGCACTCCCTTGGTACGACGCTTGTTATTACAAGGCATACAAGCATCAGGACAGAAGCTGCCATATTTAGATACACAAATTCTCAAACAAGTGCCGCGAGTCAGTTGGGAAATTAATGGTAAGCGATACAGCAATAATTATCTAGAAATTACCACCAATAAAAACCTGATTCGCGTCAATAAAACTGAAAAAAGCACTAATGCGCGTCTTTATCCAGGGACGTTGAACTTACAGCCCAATGCTTATGGGACTTACTCTTTAGTAAATAAAGTGCCTTTAGAAACATATTTACGTGGTGTTGTACCTTATGAAATTGGCACGAGTGCGCCACCAACATCCCTGGAAGCCCAGGCTATTATTGCCCGCACCTATGCCCTCCGCAATATAGGTAGATTTGCTATTGATAACTATCAATTATGTGCCGATACACACTGCCAAGTTTATGATGGGCTAAATGGAGTGGCTCAGACCACAGATCAGGCGATCGCCGCTACAACAGGCATGGTACTAACTTACAATAACGAGATAGTAGATGCCCTGTATTCTTCAACTACAGGTGGCATCACTGCCTTCTTTAGCGATGTTTGGAATGGAGAAGATCGTCCTTATCTGCGCCCCGTAGTAGATGCAGCTACAAATACTTGGAACTTATCACAGAATAGTTTAGCAGACGAAAATAATTTCCGGCAGTTTATTAACCTGCAACAAGGATTTAATGAAAGTAAATGGGATGTATTCCGTTGGCACAAACAAACAAGCCTAGAGGATATTACCAAGGACTTACAGAAATTTTTGCAGGTTAGAAAGAGTCCCTATGCCAAATTTAAAACCATCAAAGCCATAGCTGTAACCAAGCGCAGCGAAAGCGGACGAATTTTAGAACTGGCTGTGAAAACTGATATCGGCGTTTTTACCCTGCATAAAGATGAAGTTCGCAGCGCCTTTGCTGCTCCCCGCAGTACACTGTTTTATCTCCAACCTCTCAACAAGGGCAAACCAGATGTGTGGGGATACGCCTTTATCGGTGGAGGGTTAGGACATGGAGTAGGTTTAAGTCAAACAGGCGCTCAGAATTTAGCCAAGCTAGGTTGGTCGAGTGCTAAAATTCTTCAGTTCTATTATCCAGGCACAGAAATTAAAATTCTCGGTGACGATATTAAGCCTTTCTCAACATCCTCTGCCCCTAAAACCAGGTAGGGCAGGGCTTGAGTGCAGAACAACGAGCAATTCTAAGAATTGATCATGAGAATCCACCTCTACACCGTTGGTACGGTATAGGGGTGGAAAGCTATTAATATGGCAAAATCTAGCTCTTAGTAAAGGTCTTCTTCTTTGTGAGTTTCGATTGTACAGTCAGAAGTTGGGTATGCAACACAGGTCAACACATATCCAGCTTCGATTTGATCATCGTCTAAGAATGATTGGTCAGATTGGTCAACTGTACCAGAAACTATTTTACCTGCACAGGTAGAGCAAGCACCAGCGCGGCAAGAGTAAGGCAGATCAAAACCAGCTTCTTCAGCCGCGTCTAGAATATAAACATCATCCTCAACATCAATTGTTTGGTTGAAATTCTCAGCTTTGTTGATTAATGTGACTTTGAAAGTGGCCATTTAGTATTCCTCTCTTGTTACAACGGCAGTAAATAAGTTATCTTGCAGCAAAGATTCCGGCTATTCCCCTGGAATTAGCTGCTGATTTAAATTTGCTTCGATTCTGATACTACGGGAAAAATTAACCGTTGTAACCGAAAATTGACCACGATTAGTAATGAAATTTAGTTACTTATTATTGATAAGTTTTATTTATATAAATTCCGTGCCTCGGATAGATGGCGAAAGCATTTTTGTGGGTAATATCTTTTAGATGTTGCATTGTAGTCAGGCATTCTCAGAAATGGATGCCCTGATTTACTAGAAACGTAGGAAATGGGCAAAACACCGCCATAGGAACAAAGGGAAAAAGTGGATAAACCGGAAATATTGGCAAACTATTGGTGGCGGTGATAACTGGGTATTCGCAACCAGGCAAGAGGGTAAAAACCCGATGCGGTTACTAAAACATAGCTCCACAAAAATCATCAACTATGTAAAAGTCAAAGGAGAGTCGTCACCATACGACGGCAACCTGGTTTATGGGAGTATAAGAATGGGTGACCGTGCCTAGCAGAATCTCAACCCTGCTCAAACGTCAAAAGGGAAAATGCGCCCACTGTGGACTGTTCTTTAAAAATGATGATGTACTGGAAATTGACCATATCATCCCTAAATCGCCAGGTGGAAAGGATGAATACAAACAAGAATCTCCCGCTACAGGCGAAGCCTGCTTCGGTGAGAGTGTCAAGGCATTGATGACACTGTAGCTGATTTCATTGTTTACAAAATTAGCTTTGTAGATCCAAAAACCCAACAAGCAGAATTGGTGAAAATCATGTATAACTCCGAGCCACCTTTGAATACAATCATGCGGGTGGGTTTAGTTGGTACTGGGTATGCGGCAAAACTCCGGGCTGAGGCTTTGCGCCAAGATCCGCGCACACATTTAGTAGCGATCACTGGCCATACTCCCGAAAAGACCGCAGCTTTTGCTCAAGAATATCAAACGGAGGTGATGAATTCTTGGCAACAGCTAGTAGAACGGGAAGATTTAGATTTACTTGTCATTTCCACGATCAATCGGGATCATGGTAAAATAACCCATGCAGCCCTGACTAACGACAAACACGTAATTGTCGAATATCCCCTGTCTGTGGATGTCAAGGAAGCAGAAGAACTAATCGCCTTAGCCAAAGCCAAAAATAAACTCCTGCACGTTGAACATATTGAACTGTTAGGCGGCTGGCATCAAGCTTTAAAACAAAACTTAGCCCAACTGGGTGAATTGTTTTATGTCCGCTACAGTACCGTTAAACCTGAACATCCAGCACCTCGCAAGTGGACTTATCACCATGAGCGTTTCGGTTTTCCCTTAGTCGGTGCGCTATCCCGCTTACATCGGCTGACTGATTTGTTTGGTGAAGTCTTCACTGTCAATTGTCATCAGCGATATTGGGAAACAGAGACAAATTATTATCAAAGCTGTCTGTGTATGGCGCAATTATGCTTTACCAATGGCTTGTTAGCTCAAGTGATTTATGGTAAAGGAGAAACTCTGTGGCAATCAGAACGAAAGTTTGAAATTAACGGTGAAAAAGGGGGTTTAATTCTAGATGGTGACACAGGAATTTTAGTACAGGCACAGGAAACAAAGTTGATTGATATCGGTACTCGTCGGGGATTATTTGCCAAAGATACGAAAATGGTGTTAGACCATCTTTTTTATGGCGCTCCCTTGTATGTCACCGCAGAATCTAGCTTGTATACCTTGAAGGTAGCAGAGGCAGCACGTAGAGCAGCAGAAACAGGTATAACTATATTTTTAACAAAAGAGTCGTAATGAAAACCGAAACAATAGTTATTTTATCCCAGCGAGAAATAGAAAAAATGCGGCGGGCTGGACGTTTAGCAGCCGAGTTATTACAACATTTAGAACCTTTGGTAAAACCAGGTGTGAGTACCCTGCAACTCAATGATGAAGCAGAACGATGGACAAAAGCACACGGAGCCAAAAGCGCACCTTTAGGTTACAAGGGTTATCCTAAGTCAATTTGTACCAGTGTGAATGAGGTAATTTGTCACGGTATTCCCCATCCTAGACAAATCCTCAAGGAAGGTGACATTATCAATATTGATGTGACACCGATTGTCGATGGTTATCACGGCGATACATCCAAGACATTTATTGTTGGTAGTGCTGCACCGAAAACCCAAAAGTTGGTAGAGGTGACAGAAGAATGTCTGCGCTTAGGTATTGCTGAGGTAAAACCAGGGGCGAAAATTGGCGATATTGGCGCTGCTATTCAAGAGTATGCTGAAGCTCAAGGCTTTTCGGTGGTGCGGGATTTTGTGGGACATGGTATTAGTAATATTTTCCATACCGCACCAGATATTCCCCACTATGGTACAAGGGGTAAGGGCAAGCGGTTGAGGCCGGGTATGGTGTTTACAATTGAGCCGATGATTAATGAAGGAACTTATGAAGTAGAGATGTTAAGTGATGGTTGGACTGCGGTAACGAGCGATCGCAAACTTTCCGCCCAGTTTGAGCATACCATTGCTGTAACAGAAGATGGTGTAGAAATCCTGACTTTACCCGCATAGGTTGACACTATAGCTAAAACTCTTGAGCTAAAACTCTTGTGGTGTGGGCATCTTGCCCGCCCTATTTGTGCAAATAAACGTAAGAGATGACAATATCAGACTTTCCCATATTTGTGCAGAAGATTTTGTTTCCACAAGCGATCGCAAAACAAACTTTCCACTCAATTTAAGCATATAATCGCAGTGACGGAAAATGGTGTAGAAATTCTCACTTTACCGTCAGGTGCGACCTATTGAACTACATCCCCAACAGCAACAGTTTTACCAGCGACTGTTACCGTGTCAGTCTCCACTAATTTCCGTCCCCGTCGGGTTTCAACTGTACCATTGACTTTGACGTTACCATCAATAATCATCAGTTTGGCTTGACCTCCAGTTGAGGCTATACCTAACAACTTTAAAAACTGGTCGAGTTTAATCATGTCAGCATTTGTCTAAAAGATTTTTATCATTTGGAAAGGTGTAAAACTGCTTTACCAGGAAAGCGTCTGTCAACCAGTTGTTGCGCTACATCAGCAACTTCTGTCCAAGGAGCTTCTATATCAATATGAGGACGCAATTGGCCAGATTCTACTAGCTCAACTAACCATTTTAGTCCCACGGATGCCGATTCTTGTTTGAGTTCGTGGAATACAATTAGACCGTATATACTCGCACCACCAAGGGCATAAAGATTACCTGCGTTAAAAGTTACTTCTCGTCCTGCGGTAGTTCCAAACACCACAGCCTTACCATCAGTACCTAATAAACCCAAGGCTGTTCCCAGAACATTACCGCCTACAGAGTCCACAATGAGATGATAGGGTCCATATTCTTTTGCAGGTGAAATATCTTCACCGATAACGACCTGATGCGCTCCTGCTGCTTTAACCACAGCTTCATATTTAGGTTGACGCAGGTGTGCTACTACCTTCGCTCCACTTAACCGCGCTAGTTGGATGGCAAAGTTACCAACACCACCGGATGCACCTGTTATTAATACGGAGCGATTTAAGAGAAAACCACCTTTTTTGAGGGCATGATAGGCAGTTAAACCAGCTACGGGGAGAGTGGCAGCTTGAGCAAAAGATACAAAGTGTGGTAGTTCGGCTAGAGCGTTTGTAGGTACGGATACCAGTTCTCCCCAAGCACCACCGGGAAGAAAACCTACCACTCGCACCCCTTGGGCTGGTCCAGAACCATCTACGGCGGGAGTTTCTACTGTACCAGCTAAGTCCCAACCAGGCCGCCAACCAGCCTCAGCAGTGGAAGCGCGTCTGAGTTCTCCACGATTGAGAGAAATTGCTGCAACTCTGATTAATGCTTCATTTGCGGCTGGGGTGGGTGCATTCACCTCACCCAAGGCCAAGCGTCCTGGTACATTGGGATCAACTACAACAGCGCGAATTTTGTTGTTCATATTTTCAGATGTCCTGGTTTGAGTTAAAAACATGAAAATTGGCAATCTTCAGTTAAAATCCAGACAATATCACAAACAGGAGGATGTATGAACCAGTGGATGTTTCCAGATGTCGAAAAAATAACTAAGCAGCCAACAAAAGCGGCTTTAGATTATCAACACCGTTTTACTCAGCCCTGCCTTCTCACCTATTCTGATAATACGATCACTAGCATTTTTGAAGGAACGGGTATTCCACCCGCACAGCATCCTCTAGAACGTCAGTTTATAATGCTGCGCGTGCCAATGACAGAATGTGGGCAATGTCAGAGTACAGAAATAGAAGTTATATATGCACGTTTTGATCATCCTTTGGAAGATCCTAGCCCAGGTGAAGTGGTGTGCGCCTATGAAATTTTCTGTCACAATTGTAATTATTTTACTTATCGAAAATATACACCGTGAGGTTTGATTATCGCTAATGGGAGAAATTCAATAAATAGTTACCAAATTTTTATAAAATAGTAAAACTAGGCTAGTTAGAGCAAATTAAGTAGGTGATATAAACTAATGCACATTCAAAAAGTTATTATCAAAAACTTCCGTTGCTTTGAGCATTTGGAGGTCAACTTAGATTCAGATATTAATATTTTTGTTGGCAATAATGGATCTGGTAAGAGTGCGTTATTGGATGCGATCGCAGCTGCAATGTTACCCTATGTGTGTCAAATTCAAGAAATTGTAGAAAAACGATATCAAGAAGATTCGCCTGTTTTACAACGAGATTTGCCAGCAAAGCAAGAGGGCAGTAAACAAAAAACTCAGACAGAGTTAAATGTATGGGCTACCGGGTTCCCTGATTGGAAAATTGTCTATGAAAAACCGCCAGTTGAAGATGATAATACAAAGATTCGTGTAAGAACTGGATCTCCGACGTTCGTACCAGATGAATTTAAAAGACTTTATTCCGCAATAGAAAAGAAATGTAATACACTAAAGAAAAATCCTAAAACTGAACTTTCTGTCATTGCCTATTATAAGAGCAATCGCCACTTAATTAATATTGCTGATCTTGAAAATATTTCAAATAAATCCTTCGACAGATTTGATGCATTGAATAACGCCTTTGATGCAACAGCTAAATTCACAGATTTAGCTAACTGGTTTTTTGTGCGCGATTTTCAAGAGTTAAGAGAGGGAAAAAAGCGGGGAGATATTAACTTTGAACTTCCAGATTTGAAGCAAGTAAGAAGTGCTATTTCTACAATTATTGCTCCCAATGCTCGCGTTTATTTTTCAGGTGCGACATCTGCAAAACTGATGGTTGAGTGGATAATGGAAACAGGAGAAAAACGAGAACTTTTATTAAGTCAATTAAGTGCAGGTTATCGCAATATGTTAGCGTTAGTGATGGACTTTGCACGGCGTTTAGCTCAAGCAAATCCAGAGATGGAAAACCCGTTAGCAGCAGAAGCAATTTTAATGATTGATGAGTTAGATTTGCATTTACATCCAACTTGGCAACAGAAGATTATTCCTGATTTAAAGAAAGTATTTCCCAATACTCAAATTATCGCTACTACTCATAGTCCTGAAGTTGTGACAACTGTGAAGCAAAATCAGGTTTGGATATTAGAAGATTATCAAGTAAAGCCATGTCCTGAACCTACTAAGGGTAGAAAAAGTTCAGATATTGTGAGAAATGTTTTAGGTTTGAGTGAGTTAAGACCAGATACAGAAGAATCAAGGACACTTACACGGCTTTTTGAAGCAATTGATAATGGTGAATTAGAGGAAGCAAAACGCCTCAAAAAAGAATTACAAAATTGGGAATCTTTTGATCCAGATATGACTAGAGCAGATATGCAAATCCGTCGATTAGAACGGAGGAATGCAGTGTGAAGAATGTGCGTAAATCCCCAGAACCAGAGGAACTAAAAAAATATAAAACGCGATTTTCTTTAGAGGTTAAGCGATGGAGTAATTTAAAAAAGAATAGAAAAAGTTTGAATGCAATTCGTGATACTTTAGCATCTGATCAAAAAGGACTTTGTGCCTATTGTGAAATGTCTCTTCATGATAACAATCGTTCTGTAGAACACTTTATTCCTCGTAACCAATCAACAAAAGAAAATAACTATGATTTAGATTGGCAGAATATGTTGGGTATCTGTCTTCCTCCAGGTGGAATGAAAAATGATGAGTTGGAAAATTTACAACTGCTGAAAGATTCACCATGTTGTGGTAAAAAAAAGGATGGTGACATCCCTGATGGTAAATTGTTAAACCCTCTGAATTTACCAACAACACGATTATTTAAATTCAGTAGTGAAGATGGTGAAATCAGACCTGATGAAATTGCTTGTTTAAAAGCTGGTATTCCTATTGAAAATGTTCAGTTTACTATTGATAAGCTTGCACTTAATGTTCCACGATTGAAGGATCAAAGACTGGTGGTAATTGATGAAATCAATAAAGAACTTGATGATGAGACAATTGATATCAATGATTTAGAAGAGAAAGTCGCAGCAGAATACTTTGGTAATGGTACAGGTAATTGGCATCCGTTTTTTACAACGCTGCGCTGGGTTTTAGGTGCAGTTGCAGAAAAACACCTGATCAATATTTCCTATTCAGGATGAATTAATTTATGATATTACATATTAAATAAACAATTGACAAAACTGATCAAAAAATCCTATGACCAACCTCATCGAATACGAAGACGCGAACGAAGAAGTGCGTGCAGTATATGACGATATCCGGGCTACACGCCAAACTGAATATATCAATAATTTTTGGAAAGCTTTAGCAAATCATCCTCCTACTCTGCGACGCACTTGGGAAAATCTCAAGGAAATAATGGCTGGTCCTGGTGAAATAGACCCCTTAACGCGAGAATTAATTTACATTGCTGTTAGTGTGACTAATGGCTGTGATTATTGCATTGCTTCACACAGTGCTGCTGCTCGTAATAAGGGAATGACTGAGCAAATGTTTGGGGAATTAATGGCTATTACTGGGGCTGCGAATATGACAAATAGGTTTGCTAACGGTTATAAAATTCCTGTTGATGAAATATTTAAGCAGTAGCATTTTACAAGGTGTATATAGCAATTCCCATTCAAGTGAGGTACAAGCAGTAATAATTAAACGCAGATGGACGCAGATGGACGCAGATAATTTTGTACTTCATTAGACTAGGAAATGCTATATCTAACGAATCTGCACTTTGAGGCGATAGGTTTTTAAAGGCGGAAGATTTTTTTCCCAGGGGCGTAAATAGTGAAGTTCCAACATAGTTGAACCTGAACCTTGTGCTAAAAATCGAAAAACTTGATTTTCATTTGCTCCTGGTACTTGTTCTTCTAATGGTTCTAATACCGAATCTCCCAAAGGTTTGAGTTGTTCAGGATCATTTTTGATGATCTGCCAACCGTAGCCTGTCCCTGGGTTGGCTAACAACTTGAGTATGAGAATACTATTCTTTTGAACAATAATCTCACTGTCATTGTTGCTGTTATTAACAGTTACTTCAGAATTTGACATAGGAGTAGTAGTATCAGCACCAACTTGTAAGGCAATGGTCAAACTTGTAAATATACAAATAATCAGAAAAAATGCGGTTAAAACTTCCTTTTTAGAAGCCATAGTTTCAATTTATTGGATGGTAAAAATTAAGGTAAGTTGGGCAATATTGAAAATTTTTGCCCTTTGCCCAACCTACAATTTACTACTTTGGTAGAGGAGTGGAAAATTACTGAGGAATGATTCCTGGGTTAGGTCTGATTAAATTGAGATTCAGTTTCTTCAACAGGTCAGGAGACAATTTATAAAAGTTGCTTCTTGCTTGTGTCCATGCGGCTCCATAACCGATGCTGTTACTATTATAGGCAATCCACATATAGCCATTATCACCCCAGCCTGTACCCCAAGAATTCTTGATTAACCAGGCTTTTTTATTATCATCCCAACCGATGAGGGTGACACCATGATTGATGGCTCCATTAGCTTGCTCGTTAAATACCCCACCAGTATAAGCCTGAAATGCGGGGGTAACACGTACAGCCACTGTTAATGGTCCATGCTTACACATAGCCTGTTTCATTGCCTCTACTGTGGGGATACCGCCGTCAGGTTTGACATATCCCCAAGCTATAGAACGGTAAGGAGTGGAGGCGCTGGAATTGTAAGTATTATTAGTTGCTGTGTAAGGTACTGTACTTTCGGTTGCAGTACCGTTATTAATCAAGAAGTTAAAGGCATTTGACCACCAACCACCACCGCAACTACCTGCACCACCCCAGTTAATAATGTGCTGTTCGGAAGCATCAGCTTGGGTATTGTTGCGAATCAAATTATTACCTTCATAGGCTCCCAAGGTAGCAAATGCCCAGCAACTGCCGCAACCACCTTGATTTCTAACTGGTGTAACTTTATTTAAATTCCGCCAGTCAAAGGATTTTGCGGAGGCAAAACAGCCACGACTATTGATTAATTGTATTTCAGGAATTTTTCCGGGATTGAGTCTTTCAAATTTGTCGCGTTCTGCTAAATCGATATTTAAAATTTGTGCTGCTAGTGCATTTTGTGTACTAGCTTGTGCAGGCAAGTCATTAGGTGCTTTTGTAGCAGCTAGTTGCTCCAATTTATAATCTAGGGCGGTTGTGTAACCTACCTGAAAAGTCAGGTTTTTTACCTGAATATCGCGGCGTAGCTCTACAAGTTGATTTTTAATTGTGAGAGGGGCTTTTTGTTCTCGCTCCAGATAAAGGGGATTAATTTTTATTTGAGATAGTTCTACATTTGCAGATGAGGGTATTTTTAATTGGGCATTCGTTGGTCTAATCGGTTGAGCGAGGGAGACGTTTTGCAAGATTCCTAAACTCAGCAAGGTTGCTGCGGATATTTGCAGAAATTTGGAATTTTTCATGAATTTATCCTGGGAACTGATGAGTTAAAACCAAGTCAGTAAGTTTTGCTAAAAGAGTTTTATTTTCTACCCAGAAATGGTAGTGACGTTAGTGACTGATAACTTTAGAATTAGTTCCAAGGAATTAGGAAAAATTGGTTTATACTCTCCGGGAGATAGCCACGGATATGTAAGTATTCAGCTATAGCATTCGTTCAGACCCAGATCCCCGACTTCTGACATCAATTTATAATTTGTGGACACAATAAATAAAAGAAGTCGGGGATCTTATCGCCTTACCTGAATTCTTACACGGATATTTTTGGTACTCTTCGAGAATGCTTTGCCCACAACAAGCCATGCTTAAACTAGATACCTTGCAGTATCTAGACTATAGGTTGCTATGTCCACCGACGCGAAGCCATATTACGCCTAAATTGATGACAAGCACTCTTTCTCAAGGGCTTTTAGGGTTAAAATTTGTTGAGTCAAACTAAAAACATGAACTTTCACACAGGTCTTTAATATGCAATCGTCTGTAGAGTCATCAAACCAAATATGTCCTGATAGTGTAATTGAGACGGTTAAAAGCGTTGTTTTGCCAACTTTATCTCCCCAACTTATTAGGAATACCTTCACAACCACCAGGAATAGTTCCTCTGGTTTTTTCCCCACACCAAGTGCAGCAGTAGTAACGGGTTGATTCTGACATTCTTTGTACATTGGTGAAATCGGCATTTTCTACGACTGCGCCGGTGTGTTCTCCGGTTTCATAGTCAGGTGCTTTGGTGCGACTGCGGGGTGAGGCTTTTTCTAAGGAACCATAAAATAAACGCACGGCATTTAAATCGGCATTGCTGAGATTAGCATCATATAAGATGGTGCGGGAAAGGTTGGCTTTGACTAAATCACAGCCGCTGAGATTAGCACGCACGAGATTGGCTTCACTTAAATCAGTCCAACGTAAATCAGTTTGAGATAGGTCTGCACCTGCTAACATTACGCCTAAATCTATGACGCGCACGCCTTCTAATCGGTCTTCGGCGTAACCACCAATACCATCAAGAATGGCTCTACCTAAGCGGCGATCGCGTTTTAATGGTGTGAGTAATTTGGAACGGGAAAGAAAGCGGAGAATTTTGGCTTTTCCACTACCATCGACACTACTAAAAATAGCAGCAGTGCGTCCTTCGGCGATCGCTCTTTCTTGTGGCCAGTCTTCTAATAATCCTTCTTCATCTAATACTAAATCAGAAACACCTTGGAAATAAGAATCTATTGTTTGTTGCTGAGTAATAATATTTTGCTGGACTGTGAGCAGGTTTTGTTGAATTGTTAAATCTTTAGAAATCACATATTGTCGCCAAGCCACATAAACGGCGATTACAGCTATAAAAATTTGCCCTAAAGCCCCAAACCATTCGGCTAAAGTTCCCGAAGCTTCCCAGTTAATTTTCTTTCCCCAACGCAGCAGACTATCACCTATACCAGCAAATCTGAATAAGCCAATAATGCCTACTATTAACCCCATAAAAGCTAATAATAATGTTCTATCTTGGGGAGAAAACCATTCTTTGATGGCATCTTGCAACCAAGGTAAAAGCATGGCTATGGATAAAACCAAAGTTGCTATAGTTCCCAAAATACCCAGGAACGAGTTATTAATGAAAATAGCAATAAAAGTTAGAGCGATCGCTAATAAAGTAAAAATTAAGGCTCTAGGCTTTACTAACAACTGATTGCTAGAATGTTCTTTAAAGCTAGATGTAGATCGTTTGAGGGCATTTGTATGTTGGGGAGATTGTAAAGAAGAAATTGCTGCTAAAGCTTGTTGTGCTGCCAAACCTTCTGCTGTTAGTCCATTTTCACGTGCATCATTATCAAAGTCATCTGGCTGCAAGTCTTGTTCTGGTTTCAGTTCTGGTTTTGGTGGATGAGAGGAATTAGATTCAATCGTCATACTTGTTATTTTTCAATACTTATACAATTTTAGATTTTATAGCAGGAGTCAGGAGTCAGGAGTCAGGAGTCAGGAGTAAAACCTTTTCTCACATCTTGCACCAAGCCCAGGTGATTAGAAAGATACTGCTATACAAACTAAGTCCGTCTGCACGGACTCACGGAAAATCAAGGGTTTAAAACCCACGCAGGTGGGTTTTGTATGTATAGCCGTGACTTCCAGTCGCCTGGTGCAAGATGTGAGTTTTTGTAGTGGGAGTTTTATTATCAATTGATGTCCTAACCACCCTGTCCATGGCTATAGTTTTTAGATTTTAAATTTTAAATTTTAGATCAAGAGTCAGGAGTAAATGGCAGAATACTGCTGAATTTAGACTCCTGACTACTGCTACGTAAATTTATTTTTTATGGAACAGGAAACAAGAATTTTTTAAGCTAGTCCTACCAACTTGGCGCTTAGTTCCCACATACGTTCTGCTTTTGCATCATCACTGGCTTCGTTGGAAACTTTCTGTACAAAGGAAGTACCATTTTTTTTCTGTCTATTTCCCCAACTCCAATACATACCAGATTGATTGTATGCTGGATCAGCAACTACTTCTGCTACTCTCTTACCCGCTTCCTCTTCTGAGACAAACCCCCCGGTGATGTACTTCTGGAAGATGGGAAAGATTTTCTGGAATAGTGGATAATGGTCACGGAATAGGGCGGTTGTAGCCACACACCCTGGATAGAGAGAACTGAAGGTGATACCTGTTGACTCATGATAGCGTCGATGCAGTTCTCGCATGGTCAACACATTGCAAACTTTGCTATCTTTATAAGCTTTCACTGGTTCAAATTTCTTACCATCAATCATTGTGTAAGGTGCTTTGAATCCTGCTTCAAAACCTTTTAAATCTCCCAAGTCTGGACGGGGGGGAATTTTTCCTCCCAACTCGTTGGGGTTGTGTGTGACTGTTCCCAAAATCACAAGTCTGGGTTCGGAAGCGGATGATTTTTTGAGGTCATCTAACATCAAGTTACACAACAGGAAATGGCCGAGGTGGTTTGTAGCCACGCTCAACTCGTATCCGTCTGGACTCCACAACGGTTCTTTGATCAAAGGCATATAAATTGCCGCGTTGCAAACCAAAGCATCTAATGACCTACCAGTGGCTCTAAAATCCTGTACAAATTTTCTTACACTGTCCAAAGAAGCTAAATCTATGTGTATAATAGTGTAGCTATCTTTTGGTATTCCTACTGTTTGGGCTGCTTCCTCGGTTTTTGGCAAATTCCGACAGGCCATGATGACGTGCCACTGACCAGTTTGGGCTAGAGCTTTTGCGGCTTGCAAACCAACACCAGAGGATGCACCAGTAATTACAACCGTTGATTTACGCTGTTGTTCCATGTTTTTGAGACTTTGTTGATTGTAGTTGAGTTTTTATATGTTCTCACACCATGTTCACCCATGATCAAGCCCATAACCTCCGAGACCCAAACAGGGAAATCTTAAATGGGAATAGGTAATAATTCTTCCTAAGCTAAATCAGATTAATACTATATACAGCAAACTTTTTGGCAATTGGGCATTTTAAATTAGGTATTTGCGATCAGTCAAAAATTTCTGCTTATTTTCAATCTCACATCAAGTTGAAAATGCAGTAACAGCAAGGATTACAGATGAAGTAGAAGCATCTTGTGTAAATTAATTGTTTAATTATACCTGAACATGATATAATCTCTTTAATTTAATAAAAAATTATCAAAATCTTCATTTTATCCTCAATAAAACAAAAGATAATTGATAATAGTTTCGTTGAGTTGGATACTATTTTAAATAATCCAAAGGTTTTAATATCATATTGTGAGTTGTGTAGGTGCAGCATGGTTGTTTGGCGATGCTTTATTGCCTGTGGATTTATCGGTTTTATGACAGTTGGCTGTGGTGATTTAGGAATATTATCATCAACAGAATATACCAAGCAGGTTGTGCAGGAAAATAATGTTGCTCAACTGATAGCAGAAGTACAAGATAGCCAAAAAGCAGAAAACCTATTAAATCAAGGTAACAGTTTTTTAGATACCAATCGCTACAAAGAGGCTTTGGCTTTATATAATCAAGCGGTGGCGATCAAAAAAGATAGTGTAGAAACATGGGTAAACCGGGGAAATGCTTTATCAGCTTTGCATCGTTATGAAGAAGCTTTAGAATCTTACGATAAAGCGATCGCAATTCGCCCCAATAAAAATGAAGCTTGGTATAATCGGGGAAATGTTTTAACAGCTTTACGTCGTTACCAGGAAGCAGTAAAATCCTACGATGAAGCGATCGCTATTGAGGCAGACAAATCTGAAGCTTGGATAAACAGAGGAATTGCCCTGACAAAATTGCGACAATACAAAGAAGCTTTGGCATCTTATAACCAAGCAATTACCATCGAGCCAAATTCCCATCAAGCATATTACAACAAAGCTTGTAATTATGCCTTGCAAAACCATCTAGAACCAGCAATTGAAAATTTACAAAAAGCGATCCAAATTCTCCCAGAAAAATACAAGGCATTAGCTAAAAATGACACTGATTTTGATAGAATCAGGGATGCAACGCAATTTAATAAATTATTACAATAGACAGGATGTGTTATCTATTGCATCTGCTAAGTATTCCGACAAGAACTTAGATCCCCGACTTCTGTCCATTAGTCATAATTTATTGGCATTATCAAATAAGAAGTCGGGGATCTTACCCACCTTATTTATTCAACCACCTGAATCCTTACTTGCATCTACATAGGCAAAACCTGTATTATCAGGGTAGCACAAATTTAATTGATTCTATCTAGGAGATATGAAAAAACTCCTCATCACAGGTGCAAGCGGTTTTTTAGGTTGGCATCTTTGCCAAATAGCAAAGCAAGAATGGGAAGTTTACAGTACATATCATACCCATTTTCTAGAAATACCAGATGTAAAAATCTCGAAAGTTGATTTGACAGACTTTCAGGCATTAAAGGGCTTATTTAATGATATTAAACCAGATGCAGTAATTCACACATCTGCCCAATCTCAACCTAATTATTGTCAACTTCATCCCCAGGAATCTTATCCAATTAATGTTACCGCATCTGGTAACATTGCCGGACTTTGTGCAGATAATTCCTTACCCTTCGCTTTTACGTCTACAGACTTAGTTTTTGATGGTTTAAACCCTCCCTATCAAGAAACAGATAAAGTTACACCTGTGAATATTTACGGTGAGCAAAAAGTCAAAGCAGAAACAAGTATATTAAAAGTATATCCCCAAGCTGCAATTTGTCGAATGCCGTTAATGTTTGGCAAGGAAACACCGACAGCTAAAAGCTTTATTCAGCAATTTATCCAAACATTGAAAGCAGGAAAAGAACTGAGTTTGTTCATAGATGAATTTCGCACCCCAGTTAGTGCAAACACAGCCGCAAAAGGACTTTTATTAGCTTTAGAAAATGTGAATTGCATTATTCATTTAGGTGGAAAAGAAAGAATTTCCCGTTATGAATTTGGTGAAATATTAGTGGAAGCCTTGCAACTTCCTAGTGATAAATTAAAGTCCTGTTTTCAGGAAGATGTAAAAATGGCAGCGCCAAGGCCAAAAGATGTTTCCTTAGATAGTTCTAAAGCTTTTGGTTTGGGATATCAACCATTATCTGTGAGAGAAGAGTTAGAGAATTTATAAAAATCATCAAACCTGAAAGTTGAAATCAGCAAATATTATCCGTAAAAAAATCTAATATCTGTGAGAGAATAAATTTTTAATTTTATTGATCGATATAAATACATAATAATTTTGAAGAGTTTCTTTATTACTCTTTCAAATAAAGATATTTGAGGATATTCTAACTCTTTTTGCCTTTGAATATAAACTGATTTTTCTTGTATATCAGTTTCACCATTTTTAATTTTCTGCCATTCTAACTTGTCCTTAAAAAAAGAAATATATTCCATCGAATCAGTTCTAATTTTTAAACCAGATTTAGCAGCAGCTAAACCTATGGAATGACCTTCTCCCCGATAATATTTGTTTAATTCACAATAGGCTGCCATACGCTTCCAAGTTTCAATAAAATCAATCTCCCGTCCTTCATCTCGTGTGACAACAAACAAACATTCATGGACAAAAGTAATATCTTCCAGTTGGAGATTAAACTTTTGAGCAACTTTTTGAAAAATCTCGATTTCTCTGGGATTTTTATTGTGTTTAACAATGTTATGCCAGGCAATTTTAGCAGTTATTCCAGGTTGCCAATTTAAAGCATCAGTTATTGGTGCTAATATTCGCATATCTGCATCCATAAAAATACATGAATTAAAAAGAGATAATCCCTTTTCAATTACAAACAGTTTGTCATGATAACAGCCAATGCTTTGCTGTTGATGTGGAAAAGCTAAAACATTGGACATTTCTTGAAAATCTTGGGGGTTATCTGTGAGAATAACAAACGGAATATTAGGTGCAAACTGTGCTAAATCTTTGGCTAATTCTAAAGCCAGCGCACGATAATTTTTACCTAAAGCTAGAGTGCTGAAACAGAATTTACTTGGATTTTGCATATTGTTCATAACAGGGGTTTATCTAAGAGGTTGTTTGATAGCTTGCGTGGCGTAGCCATAAACTTTTTCGTGTGGTATCTGCCACTCACAGATCCCCCTTAAGGAGGGGAACGGTCATCAAAGTCCACGCCAGTTGCTACGGCGAAGCCGCCCAACGCACTGGCTCCCCTTTTGAAAGAGGATTTAGGGGGATCTAAAACGTTTTGCTACTCACAAGATGACTTTTAATACATCCTCTAAGGTAGCTGGTGAATTTATGTATCCTCATTGTATAGATAATTATATCATTTTCTGTTGATACATGAATAGCTGTAGTTTTATTTAATCAATTTTTACAAAAAACAATCACATATAAAAATTTTGTAAATCCTGAACTGTCTGAATCAAATATTTTTATGCTAATCTGGATTTCAGCTACCGAAAAATCTTCTGATTTCTGAATCCTGAATTTCGACAAATTTGACAACATCATTTGTTGTAAATTATAATTGTTTTAATTATCACACGAACTAAATAGTATATGAAATTTTGGTACAGGGTTGCTACTTTGGGCTTTATTGCCTTATCTATTACAAGTTGTAACAATGACGATTTTTACTTTCAAAATTACTATCAACATTATGAAGAAGCCATTTTAGACTACGATAAAACTATTGCTATCAACCCTCAAGATTCCGATGCTTGGAATGGCCGTGGAGATAACTTATATTCTTTAGGAAAATACGAAGAAGCGATCGCATCCTACGATCAAGCTATTACTATTAACCCGAAAGATTCTGATGCTTGGAATGACAAGGGTGATGCACTATATAGCTTGGAAAAATACCAAGCAGCTATTTTAGCTTACGATCAAGCTATTGCTATTAACCCGAAAGACTCTGATGCTTGGAATGGCCGTGGAGATAACTTATATTCTTTAGCAAAATACGAAGAGGCGATCGCATCTTATGACAAAGCTATTGCTATTGTTCCCGAAGATGTCAACGTTTGGGATGATCGTGGAGATGCACTATATAGCTTAGAAAAATATCCAGAAGCGATCGCATCCTACGATAAAGCTATTGCTATTGCACAGAAAGAAAACGATTCTTGGTTTAGGAGAATTTTTAACCTGAAAAATTTGGGAGAAAATCATGAAGTTTGGAACGACCGTGGTGATGCACTATATTGGCTAGAAAAATACGAAGAAGCTATTTTAGCTTACGATAAAGCTATTACTATTAACCCTGAATATCACGAAGCTTGGTATAACCGGGGTGCTGCACTAGATATATTAGAAAAATATGAAGAAGCTATTTTAGCTTACGATAAAGCTATTGCTATTAACCCTGAATATCAAGAAAGTTGGTATAGTCGGGGTATAACTCTGGAAAATTTACAAAAATATGAAGAAGCGATCGCATCTTACGATAAAGCTATTGCTATTAACCCTGAATATCAAGAAGCATGGAATGACCGGGGGGATGCACTATATAGCTTAGAAAAATACCAAGAAGCGATATTATCCTATGACAAAGCCATTGCTATTAACCCGAAAGACTCCGATGCTTGGAATGACAGAGGTGATGCCTTATTTTCCTTGGAAAAATATAAAGAAGCGATATTATCTTACGACAAAGCTATTGCCATTAAACCTGACGACTATGAACCTTGGTATAGCAAAGGTTTTGCTCTAGAGAATCTAAAAAAATATCAAGAAGCACTAAAATGTTATCAAAAATCTATTGAGCTTCAACCTGGTTTTGCAGAGGCTATTAATAAGCGAAATGAATTGTTAAAAAAATTATCTTAGCCGCAAGTATGTTTATTGTCTGAATAATGATTTCTGAACAAGAGTTATTAACAAAATGGCGTTCCTTACCGCAGGATAAACAAGAAGAAGTTTTAAATTTTTGTAGATTTTCTGCACTTGAAAACCACAGCCAAAAAACCGCCTTTGGGGGAACGTTTGCGAGAAATTCGCTCTAAAATTGTTGCATCTGATAAACAATTATTAAATGCAGACGAAATAGAACAAGAATTAGCTTCTCGTAGAGGTGGAATGTAACTGTATTTTATAGTCTTCAAATCTTCACAGACAATTGATCAATAAGAATCCTGTAAATCCTATAATCCTGGATATCCTGATATGGCTACGCCACGCTTCGCTATCAGACAAAAAAATTTTAACACTTCACCAGTAACCTATAAATAACAATCCTATACATCCATGAACACACCCAACAATCAAAATAAAAAATTAGATGAAATCACATATATAATTAATGGGTGTGCAATGAAAATACACCGAACTTTGGGAAATGGTTTTCAGGAGGTTATTTATCAAAGATGTATGGAAATTGAATTGCAAAAAGCAGGTTTAGGTTTTGGAAGGGAGGTAGAACAAGTAATTTATTATGAAGGAATTGAAGTAGGAACAAGAAGGGCAGATTTTATAGTTGAAAATCAGATTGTGGTGGAGTTGAAAGCGATAATTAATTTAGAAGATGTTCATTTAGCGCAAGCGAAAAATTATTTGGTGGCTTATAATTTTCCTGTTGGTTTATTGATTAATTTTGGTGGGTTGAAGTTGGAATATAAGAAGGTTTTTAATCCTAGATATCAGGGTTAATTTGTCTGAATCAGGATGTTGTTGTTTATTTGACGTGGGGATTTTGAGGATTTTTTTTGTCTGAATCAGGATGTCCAGGATTTTAGGATTTTCAGGATGTTGTTGTTTATTTGAAGTGGGGATTTGAGGATTTTTTTGTCTGAATCAGGATGTCCAGGATTTGAGGATTTTCAGGATGTTGTTGTTTATTTGAAGTGGGGATTTGAGGATTTTTTTGTCTGAATCAGGATTTCCAGGATTTAAGGATTTTCAGGATGTGGTTGTTTATTTGCAGTGGGGATTTTGAGGATTTTTTGTCTGAATCAGGATTTCCAGGATTAAAGGATGTACAGGATGTTGTTGTTTTATTGTCTATGAGAAGTACAGACTTTGGGATGATTGATAAGATAAATTATCTGTTAAATTATTAAATTATCTGCTGTTACTTCTTGACCATTACTGTAACTGTATTTTATCATTTTTCAATATTTACAGACAATTCATCAATTACAATTTGTCTGAATCAGGATAACCAGGATTAGAGGATGTACAGGATGTAATTTTTTTATTGTTTAGGAAAAATGGCAATTTTTGGATGATAGATAATATGCTGTGATTGTAATTATCATTTTTCAATACTTACAAACAATTCATCAATAACAATCCTGTACATCCTACAATCCTGGACATCCTGATTCAGACAATTACAATTTCAGCATCCCACCAACAACCTACAAATCACAATCCTGTAAATCCTAAAATCCTGGACATCCTGATTCTGACAATTAAAATATCAGCATCCGTTTTTATACGGATAATCTTGCATGTATAATTAAAACCTAGCAAGATTAAATCAGTAGTGATACTGATACACAAAGTAATGACAATGATGTTTTAATATCAATAATATTGGATTTCTATTAGGAGCAATAAGTTTATGAGTTGGGAAGATGTGACAGATAAAGTTGTAGACAAGGTTATTGAAAAAGGTGTAGAAGAGGGTTTGGGTGTTAAAGATTTTAAAACAGTAAAAGCTGTTGCTGAAACTGGTATGGCTGCTAGTGCTGCTGTTAGTGCGGCTACAGGGTTAACTGTTGCTGCAACTTCAGGAGCAGGAATTACTTCTGGTCTAGCTGCTGCTGGTGGTGTAGTAGGTGGAGGTATGGCCGCTGGTCCTGCGGTTTTGGCTGCTGGTCCTGCTTATGCGGGTGCGAAAATTCTAAATGAAACTTTGTTTAAAGATCAAGCAGATTTATCTCAAGAAGAACGTGATGCTCGTTCCGCTGCAAGAACCGCTACAAATATAAGTGCTACTGTCGGTGTAGTTGGTGCTGGTGCTGCAACTGTAGCTGCTGGTGCTTCGGGTGCTGCAATTATGAGTACCCTTGCAGGTATCGGTAGTGTTGTTGGTGGAGGTGCGATCGCTGGTACTGCTATAGTTGCTGCTGCTCCTGTTGTTGCTGCTGGCGCTATTGGATACGGAATATATAAACTTTTCGGTGGTAAGAAATAGTATTTACCTGGTTCTCCAATGTAGTGTTAAACTGCATTGGAGTAGTAAGGAATTATAAAATCTCGATGCACAAAAGCATTAACGAAAACAAGATGTTCTGAAATGCTGAAAGAATTTAAAAAGATAGGAGAAAATTATGAGACTCAGTGGTAAACAAGGAGACAGTATAGAAGTTTACACATTAAAGGAATTAGATGATAAGATAGAGAATGATATTAAAGAATTTCTACCCAATCTTGAATACTGGAAGTATTTACATGAATTGAATGTGTTGCGTCATCATAAACGAGAGGATTATGATGTAGATTTCGATCAAATTACTGATGATGCTAGTTTATGCTCTTGGATTATGGACATACATAATAGGAAATGGATGGAAGAACCAGCTATTTTAGAGTTCCTAGATTTTGCATCAATCTATCGAGAAGGCGATCAGAAAAATTATACTCCAGAAAATATTAAGAAATACTTGTAATATCATTTTCGTTTAAAACTGCAAGGTTGTAGGGTGCGTTAGCCTCAGCGTAACGCACCTTATCCCACAATCAAAACGGTGCGTTACATTTCAATAACGCACCATACAATTAATTAACTATAAGCCTCCATAGGTAAACAAGAACAAACAAAATTCCTATCCCCAAAAGCAGCATCAATTCTCCCCACACTTGGCCAGAACTTATATTCCTTATTCCAAGGTGCAGGATAAGCAGCTTGTTCACGGGAATAGGGATGATTCCACTCACCAATAATCAAACTTTCCGCAGTGTGAGGGGCATTTTTCAAAAGATTATCGTGAATATCCATTTTACCAGATTCAATTGCCGCAACTTCCTCACGAATCGCAATCAAAGCATCACAAAATCTATCTAATTCCTGTTTAGATTCACTTTCCGTTGGTTCTACCATAATTGTCCCAGCAACAGGCCAAGAAACAGTAGGTGCATGAAAACCATAATCCATTAACCGCTTCGCAACATCATCAATTTCAATCTGCGCTGATTTCTTCAAACTTCGCAAATCTAAAATACATTCATGTGCCACCAAACCATTTTTTCCCTGATATAAAACCGGATAATATGACTCTAATTTCTTAGCGATGTAATTAGCATTTAAAATGGCAATTTTGGTTGCTTCCGTCAACCCATCTGCACCCATCATGATAATATACATCCAAGAAATCACTAGGATACTTGCACTACCCCAAGGTGCAGCAGAAACCGCACCCAAATCACCACCCATTCTCACCACAGAATGTCCTGGTAAAAAGGGAACAAGGTGGGAAGCAACACCAATGGGACCCATACCGGGACCACCACCACCATGAGGAATACAGAAAGTTTTGTGTAAATTCAAATGACAGACATCTGCACCAATATCACCAGGACGACAAATACCGACTTGGGCATTCATATTAGCGCCGTCCATGTAAACTTGTCCACCGTGACTATGAATGACTGCACAAATTTCTTGAATTGCTTCTTCAAATACCCCATGAGTTGATGGATATGTCACCATTAAAGCTGATAATTCATGACTATGTTTTTCAGCTTTGGCTTTTAAATCAGCAACATCAATATTACCATCATCATCACAAGCCACTCCCACAACTTTCATCCCACACATTACCGCACTTGCGGGATTTGTTCCATGTGCAGATTGGGGAATTAAACAAACGTTTCTATGTCCTTCTCCGCGACTTTGATGATATTCATGAATTACCAAAAGTCCCGCATATTCACCTTGAGAACCTGCATTTGGTTGTAAGGAAATTCCCGCAAAACCTGTAATTTGTGATAACCATGCTTCTAGTTGTTGGAACAGAATTTGATAACCTCTAGTTTGGGAAATTGGGGCAAAAGGATGGATTTTACCAAATTCTGCCCAAGTTACGGGAATCATTTCCGAAGTTGCGTTTAACTTCATCGTACAAGAACCCAAGGGAATCATTGAAGTTGTTAATGATAAATCCTTGCTTTCTAGTTGATGCAAATAACGCAATAATTCGGTTTCTGAATGATAGCGGTTAAAAACTGGGTGGGTGAGATATTTACTTTCACGTGATAATTGAGAATTGGTAATTGGTAATTCTTCCACAGTAAAAGGTAATTGATCTTTCAGTGCGAAAATTTGCCAAAGGTCAATTAAATCTGCTTCTGTGGTAGTTTCATCTAAGGAAATACCCACAGTGGAATTATCAAAAATTCTCAAATTGATATTTCTCTCATTTGCAGCGTCGAGAATTGCTTCTAATTTGGTATTTCCTAATTCTACCCGCAAGGTATCAAAGAAATATTTAGAACTAATTTTGTAACCGAGTTTTTCCAAACCTGCTGCTAGAGTTGCGGTTAATTGGTGGATGTTTTCAGCAATAGCTCTCAGTCCATCGGGTCCATGATACACTGCATACATACTTGCCATGACTGCCAATAAAACCTGCGCCGTGCAGATATTACTGGTGGCTTTGTCTCTACGGATGTGCTGTTCACGGGTTTGTAAAGCTAGACGGTATGCAGGTTTACCGTTAGCATCTTTTGATACCCCCACAATGCGCCCTGGAACTAGCCGTTTATACTCTTCCTTCGTGGCAAAATAAGCAGCGTGTGGTCCCCCAAAGCCCAAGGGAATACCGAAGCGTTGGGTGCTGCCTACTGCAATATCAGCCCCTAATTCACCGGGGGGTGTGAGCAATGTTAAACTCAGAGGATCTGCTGCTACAGTCACCAATGCACCCTGAGCATGGGACTGTTCTATAAAATTGCGATAGTCGTAAACTGTGCCATCAGTTGCAGGATATTGGAGAATTGCACCAAAAATGGATTCTGCAAAATCAAAAGTTTGATGATCACCGATAATGATATTTATGCCTAGAGGTTTTGCTCTTGTTTGCAATACATCAATGGTTTGGGGATGACATTCACGAGATACAAAATAGTTATGTGATTTATTTTTGCAGACACCATAACTCATACTCATGGCTTCTGCTGCTGCTGTCGCTTCATCTAATAACGATGCGTTAGCAATTTCTAAACCTGTCAAGTCTATAATCATGGTTTGGAAATTTATGAGGGCTTCCAAACGTCCTTGGGCAATTTCTGGCTGATAAGGTGTATAAGCTGTGTACCAACCCGGATTTTCTAAGATGTTGCGTTGAATAACTGTGGGGGTGATACAGTCATAATACCCCATGCCAATGTATGAACGGTAAACTTGATTTTTATCGGCTATTTGTTTCAATTTTGCCAGTGCTGCATATTCGCTTTGTGCTGCTGGTAATTGTAGAGTTTGATTCAAGCGAATTGCTTGGGGTACTGTTTTATCAATTAAGTCATCAAGAGTAGTCAAACCTAATACTTCCAGCATTTGCTGAATGTCATCGGAGTTGAGTCCAATGTGTCTTTGGGCAAAGCTGCTTAATTTCTGACTGCTTTTAGCTAAAATGTTACGATTCCTTCGGATCGCTTCGCTATCGCTCGACTGAGTACGTGGGAGATTAGCTACCACAAATTTTTCTCCAGATGCTATGGTTTAATATATTGTAATGATTACTTTGATATATTAGGGAATAGGAAATAGGGAATAGTTATAGGACTTACGCAAGTGGCACATCAAACATCTGTTGTAGAGTCCGTCAGATGTTAAAAATCGGTTTATTGACAGGATTTATGCAGTCTGACGCATCCTACTAATATTAAATCCCAAATTCTCTAAGAAGTTGGGAATATTGTTATTAATTTTGGCCAAAATTATGAATTGAGGATATTGACTTCAACCTCAAAACCTGATACAATTGATTTCGATAAGGAAGAATTATTCAAAAATATAAAACTAATTTAAATAAATAAGCGTTTTTTAGAACCTGTGTAGAGACGTTCCATGGAACGTCTCTGCCATTTTGTTAGAGATGTCTATTTCAGATATGGTGAGTTTTGAATTACTTACTCCCCTTCCACCAAAGCACGATACTCATCCGCTGTCATGGCATCCTCAACTTCACTAAGATCATCAACACGCAATTTTATAAACCACCCCTCACGATATGGGTCATCTGCCACGAGTTCGGGGGATTCAATCATGGCTTCATTGCGTTCTATCACTGTACCGCTGACTGGTGCATTGAGTTCTTCAACGGCTTTCACGGATTCAATGTTACCAAAAGTATCTCCCTTGGATATAGCATCACCGATTTCTGGCAGTTCCAAGAATACAATATCACCTAATTGATCAACAGCAAACTCAGTAATACCAATGGTAGCGATTTCTCCATCTAGGCGTACATATTCATGAGAATCTAGATAACGCAAATCCTGGGGATATTCAAAAGACATAGCACTTCCTCTTCCACGTTAAAAAAATAGTGTTACAAGAGTAACCTAAAAGACATTATTCCTCAAAAACATCAAAACTTGTCAGTTAGTAACACGATTTTTTGAGCGATAGAAGGGACGTTTCACCACGACTGCGGGATAAGCCTTGCCGCGAATTTCCACTTCTACCTGCTGTTTGACGGTTGCTAAGTGACTAGGAACATAAGCTAAAGCGATGGGATAACCGAGTGTAGGTGAGAGAGTGCCACTAGTTACTTCTCCCACAACATTACCTGATGATAATACGGGGTAGCCATGACGGGCAATATTCCGCCCTTGGGTTTGTAAACCTACGAGTTTACGATGCACTCCATCGGCTTTTTGCTGTGCTAAAATTTCCCGCCCGATAAAATCGCCTTTAGTATCTAAATGTACCAACCACCCTAAACCCGCTTCTAGGGGTGTGGTGGTATCGTCGATATCTTGGCTATAAAGTGCCATTGCGGCTTCCAGACGCAGGGTATCTCTGCAACCAAGCCCGCAGGGAATAACACCAGCATCATAGAGACGTTGCCACAATTCTATCCCGACTTCGGGATCTACCATGACTTCAAAGCCATCTTCCCCTGTGTAGCCTGTACGGGCAAGGAAAGCTGGTTTACCGAAGATGGTTGTTTCTAAATGCCCAAAGGCTTTGATTGGGGTTAGGTCTGCTGATACAAAAGACTGAAGATGGCTGGTAGCTTTTGGACCCTGAACGGCAATTAAGATTTTATCTCCTGACAAGTCTTGAAAATCTACTGTATCTGGGTCAAGATGCTGCAATAACCACGTTTTGTCTTTCTCAGTGGTGGCTGCATTAACGATAATTACTACCTTTTGGGTATCAGTATTTTCTTTACCTTGGTAGTAAATAATGATATCGTCAATGATTCCAGCTTGGGAATTTAATAATACTGTGTATTGTGCTTGACCAGGTTGCAGACGACTCAAATCTGAGGGGACTAATGCCTCAAGTTGGGAAATCAGGTTTTTACCTTGGAGGGTAAATTTACCCATGTGGGAAATATCGAACATTCCGGCAGTATTTCTGACAGCTTGGTGTTCTTGGGTGATACCGCTATATTGTACCGGCATTTCCCAACCACCAAAGCTAGTAAAGCGGGCTTTGAGTTCGACACCGATTTGATATAAAGGGGTTTGCGCTAGAGATTGGGTGATACTTTCTGGATTAGCCACAGGTATTTTAGGCGATCGCACATCAACATTTATCTATCCTACGAGATGAGTTCAGATTTAGCAGATACTACCCACATCCCCGACTTGTTGGAGAAGTCGGGTATCTATCTTCCCTAGTGCGGTTTAATAGTTAATGGTGGAATTGTTGAGATTTATTAAGCAAAGATTATGAAGTATTGGCAAATACTCGCTAGTTTGGTTTTAGCCGTGGTGTTGTTTGTGTTTCCCCTAACAGCACAAGCAGCAAGTTCTTCCAGCATCACCCGTTCTGCTGGTGATGAAGTACAAGGTCAAGATTTTTCTGGACAAAATTTAGTCGGTACTGAGTATACTAATCTGAAATTAGAAAATACTAACTTTAGCAATGCTAACTTACGAGGTGCTGTGTTTAATGGTACTTTGTTGGAAGGGGTAAATTTACATAGTGTAGATTTTCGTCAAGGTATTGCTTATTTAGCAAAGTTCAAAAATGCTGATTTGAGTGATGCAGTATTGACAGATGCGATGATGTTGCGTTCAGTTTTTGATCATGTCGATGTCACTGGTGCTGATTTCACTAATGCCATTTTAGATGGGGTAGAAATCAAAAAACTCTGTGTTAATGCTAGTGGTGTAAATTCTCAAACGGGTGTAGATACTCGTGAATCTTTAGGCTGTTAATAAGTAAAAACTGCATAACCTGTAGAGACGTTCCGGTGGAACGTCTCTACTACTGAATTATTACTGAAAATCGATTACTTGGAAACTCTTTTCCATTTCTAATCTTTGTTCTACATTTCTTAAAAAATACCCATCAATCATAGCTGAACCTAATAGCTTTCCTAATTCATCGCGGCTGGTGGTAATCATAGTATTGTATCTGTCATTAGGCAAATGACCTAACATAGCAACAATAGATTTTTGAATTAGTTCAAATACTTCGGCTGAGTTGGGTTTAGAGAGTTGAGTGACTGTTTCTGGGTTGAGAGATTGTAGATATTGCCAAAGCTGATCATTATTTTCGTCTGGTGCAAAATAATCTGGCTGAGAATGGGAAAGATTACTCATAGCAATTTCTTTAAACTCGCTTGATTATCAATTTATCAAGATAGTTCTCAAATCATTGTCAAAGAAACCGAACCTGAGAAGATGAGTTTATTCTACTCAATCATTTTTAGCCCAACTGGGAACAGGTATTTATGCTAATAGGTAAGTAAACTTTGTTTGATAATCTCAAGCCAAGGCGCAAAGGAAGAAATTCGGAATTTTGTAATGGAGTTAAGGGGAATCGAACCCCTGACCTCTTGAATGCCATTCAAGCGCTCTACCAACTGAGCTATAACCCCATGAACTTTATAGAATCCGCTTTTTAGGCTTTTTAGTTGGTTCTATAAAAATTTAATCAGTTTTTTGATTATCTCAGTTTATATCAATAAAGTCAAGGCAATTACATTAAAAAATGTAAATTAGTCAGCTATAGTCCCTGTTCTGGAAAGAATCCCGTCCTCTGATACTGAGGTCGGGATAGTTAATTACAGAGGGTTTGTGAGTTTAAGGCTTAGATTCTGCCAAGGTTATGCAGTCCTAAAATAATCCCAGCGCCTAAAATATGACCAAAGGCGGTGGTTGCCAGTACAGCAGGTAAACCAAAACCACCAAAAAACTTAGGTGAAGGTAGGGCTGGTTCTGCGCTGGGATACTTGATGGTAAACTTCCCAAAGGCGATCGCAATGATGTTGGCGATAATCATGATGATGCCAACGTTAGGACTCCAGTCTAGGGGTGCGGTTGCAGCGGCGAGTAAGGTTGAAGTCAACATTGGATTTTCTCCTCAGATTTTGGAATTATGGACTAATAATCTTCATAATTACTAAGAAAATTCAATAAAAATCCCAATTTTGCAGTATTATTTAATATTTTGTCTAAATACTTCATATTTGGGTAATTGGTAATTGGTAAGAATTTATTACCCAATCTCCAATCCCCAATTCCCAGCGATTGCGCGCAGCGCACTGCCGTAGGCGATCGCTCGCAAACATCGCAAATCATTTACACTCAAGATGAGACTGATTATTTTCTAAATTTACTATGTCCTTAAGTCTTGACTCGTTACCACCAGCTTTGGCTAAAATTGTGCAACGTTTCCAACGTGCTTCTGAACCAAAGCGGCGCTATGAACAATTAATTTGGTATGCTCAGAAACTACCAGAATTTCCCGAAGCTGATAAAATCCCCGAAAATAAAGTTCCAGGTTGCGTTTCTCAGGTATATGTCACAGCATCACTGGATGATGGGAAGGTTGTTTTTCAGGGAGATTCTGATTCTCAGCTAACCAAGGGACTGGTAGCATTGTTAATAGAAGGATTAAACGGACTAGCACCAACAGAAATTGTACAATTAACACCTGATTTTATTCAAGCCACAGGTTTAAATGTCAGCTTGACACCTTCCCGCGCTAATGGTTTTTACAACATCTTCAAAACCATGCAGAAAAAAGCTTTGGAATGTAAATTGGAAAATTAGGGACTGGGGACTGGGGACTGGGGAGGGAAATTTTAGATTTTAGATTGAAGCTGAGAAAAATAATCCAAAATCCAAAATCCAAAATCCAAAATCCAAAATTGAATTACCAATTACCCATTTAATCAAGATGTCTACCAATTTATCAACAAAACCCGCTGGTGCGTATGGTGGTGAAGTTAAAGAATTCCTGTGGAACTGGGAAAATCAGCCTTTGCGGGTGGTTTATGAAACCATAGGACAAGGTTCACCGCTTTTATTGCTTCCCGCTTTTAGCAGCGTTTCCACCAGGGGAGAAGTGGGGGAACTTGCCAAATTACTCGCTGACCATTTTCAAGTTACCGCCTTAGACTGGCCGGGTTTTGGTGAAAGTTCACGATTGAGTTTAGATTATAACCCAGCCATATATCAGCAATTTTTGGCAGATTTTGTGGAATCTGTGTTTAATACCCCAATTATTGTAGTTGCGGCTGGTCATGCTACTGGTTATGTCTTGAAGCTGGCAGTTAAACAGCCAGATGCTTTTTCACAGATTGTTTTAATAGCACCGACTTGGCGCGGACCACTGCCGACAATGGGGGCAAATGCCAATATAGCTGCTATGGTAAGGGGGATAGTGCGATCGCCTATTTTCGGTCAAGCACTATACAAGCTAAACACCGCCCCATCTTTTTTAAGTTGGATGTATAGCCGCCACGTCTTCACCGATACCGCTAAACTTACACCCGACTTCATCGCCGAAAAATGGCAAAGCACCCAACAACCAAACGCCAGATTTGCATCTGCGGCCTTTGTCACCGGCAATATTGATACTATTCATAGTCAAACAGAGTTTTTGTCCCTAGTACAGTCCTTATCCGTCCCGCTAATGGCAGTTATAGGCGCATCTAGCCCACCAAAATCACGCCAAGAAATGGACGCTTTAGCAGCATTACCAGGAATTAGCAGTATTGTAGTTCCCGGTTCCTTGGGACTGCATGAGGAATATCCAGCAGTTGTTTTTGAAGCAATACTACCATTTTTAAGCAAGGTGTGTTAGATAGAGAATGATTATCAACAAATCATCAAAATTGCTTTGAAATTATGATTGCTTCAGAAACATCCACGACTGTGCCTGTAACCGTTTTAACCGGCTATTTAGGAGCAGGAAAAACCACCCTCTTAAATCACATCCTCACCTACGAACACGGTAAAAAAGTTGCTGTAATTGTCAATGAATTTGGAGAAGTAGGCATTGATAATCAATTAGTTATTGATGCAGATGAAGAAATCTTTGAAATGAACAACGGCTGTATTTGTTGTACAGTTCGTGGTGACTTAATTCGCATCATCGGCAATTTGATGAAACGCCGGGATAAATTTGACCATTTAGTAATTGAAACTACAGGATTAGCAGACCCTGCACCTGTAATTCAAACGTTCTTTGTTGACGAAGATATGCAAAGTCAACTATCACTAGATGCAGTAGTTACAGTTGTAGATGCTAAACATATTTGGCAACATTGGGAAGCAGACGAAGCCCAAGAACAAATTGCATTTGCTGACGTAATTTTGTTGAATAAAACCGATTTAGTTACACCAGAAAATTTAGAAGAATTAGAAAAACGGATTCGGTCAATGAATGCGATGGCTAAAATTTACCGCACCCGTAACTCTGAATTATCAATGGATGCACTTTTAGGAGTACAGGCATTTGACTTAGAACGCGCTTTAGAAATTGACCCTAACTTCTTAGGTGAAGATGCCCATGTACATGATGAAAGCGTCTATTCTGTAGCCTTAGTGGAAAAAGGCGCAATAGATGGACAAAAATTAAATGCTTGGATGTCAGAACTACTCAGCACCAAAGGCACAGACATCTTCCGCATGAAAGGCATTTTAAATATTGCTGGACAAGATGATCGCTTTGTCTTCCAAGGGGTACACATGATATTTGATGGTAGACCAGATAGACCTTGGAAAGCCAATGAAACCCGAAAAAATGAACTTGTATTCATCGGACGAAATCTAGATGAAGCCAAATTAAAACAAGATTTTCTGGCTTGTATCGCGTAAATTGAGATGGGAAAGTGGGGATAAAATTCAAAATTAGGCGTTGGTGAATAAAAATGGGAAATTCATATTTTAACTCAGCAACGTCATTTTCTTTTCTATGTGTTCTCTGCGTCTCTGTGGTTAGTAAAAAAAATATTATTGTCCATACATAATATCTATAGGACTCCTATTTGATTATTGAACAAGACTCAGTACACACGGAAAATCTTCTTACCTATTCCCTGTTCCCTGTTCCCTGTTCCCTGCCTCTACGAAAAATATGGCTAACGCCACGCTACGCGGACATAAATCAAATCGGATCACTATAAACATGAACTTCACAACTAACAAACCTCAACAATTCACAACTTACTATTCAGGTCAGCTTGCAGATTATGTCACATCTCTAGCTTGGTCATCCGCAGGAGGGAAACTTGCGGCCACCTCCGCTGCTGGAGAAGTTGTAATCTGGGAAAATCACGAAATCACCAACTTACAAACAGCTACAGGAAAATCAATTGACTGTGTAGCTTTTTCCGCTGATGATCAATATTTAGCCGTTGGTGGACAAGATGGAAAAGTGAAAATATGGCGAGAAGATGAATTAATCACAACTTTAGAAAATGCTCCCGCTTGGGTGGATAAATTAGCTTGGAATCATACAAATAATCAACTAGCTTTTAGCTTAGGGCGTTACGTTCAAGTATGGGATGCAGACACAGAAGAAATAATTGTTACTCTCAACTTTGAAAATTCATCAATTTTAGGAATTGATTGGCGTAAAGATGGGCAATATTTAGCTATTAGCGGCTATCAGGGAATAAAAATTTGGAATAGTCAAGATTGGGACGAGGAACCTTATATCCTCGGTACGACTACCGTTAGTGTAGCAATGGCTTGGTCGCCTGACGGTAAATATTTAGCTTCTGGAAATATGGATCGTAGCGTCACCGTTTTAGAATGGGGAAACCCCGATCCTTGGGTTATGCGTGGCTTTCCGGGGAAAATTCGTCAGTTAGCTTGGTCCCAAGTGACAACCGCTACAGGAGCGCCGCTTTTGGCTTCTTCCAGCGTCGAAGGTGTGGTAGTTTGGGAAAAATCAGAGGATGAATCCTTGGGTTGGGAAGCGCGAATTTTAACCAATCATGTGGATATAATTAATGCGATCGCCTACGCACCCCCAAGCCTGGTTCTCGCTTCTGCTGGTGCTGATGGTTGGTTATGTTTGTGGAACCAAGATTATGAAATATCGCAAATTCTCACAGGTGTGCGTGGGGGTTTTTCTACCCTAGCTTGGCATCACCAAGGTAAATTTTTAGCCGCAGGTGGGGAACAAGGAGAGTTCCTGATCTGGTCAAAAACTAATGACTAATGTTGAATAATTGGCTATGCTGTATCAGCAGCAGCCTCTAAGGGTGAACTATGAACATAGCTAAACTGATTTTCCTTGCTTGTCATGTCTTTCTAGCATCTTTGCTGCTGGTAGCTAGTCCAGCGCACGCATCTACTAGATGGCAAGCTGCACCTACTTCGCAGATGATTGTAGCAACATCTGCACAACCAATGCCCGAATTGACAGCACCAATTTTAACGCAACCAAACCATCAAATTGTTAATCAAACTGGTTGCGGTTGTAGTGCTTGCGTCCAAGCTAATTTTCATAAGTTGCAAGGTAAATTACCAGCTGCTGGCTTTTAATCAAGTTAAAAGGTATGAAAATTTTCAGGCACAGCATTACTGTGCCTTTATTAGTGTAGATGTCAATACAGCAGGAGTCAGGAGTAAAACTGGCTTTGTGTATAGGTTTCAATTGAGATTCTGTACCTCATTGATCTACAATCTGCTGTATACAAAAATATATTTTTTTGATTGTTATTTGATTTTATTTATGGCAGCAAAAATCATATATAAGAATTTATTAAATATTGCTTTTTTGGCGATTGTGATGGGATTTTCTGGATGTAAGAATCAAGATGTAAATACTACATACATTCCCTATAATCGGACTGCTAGGATTAACAGAAATCTCCCTCAAGTTGTAGCGACTACGAGTGTATTATGTGATTTAACTAAACAAGTTGCTGGAGAAACAATAAATCTTACCTGTCTAATTCCTCCTGGTTTAGATCCGGGAATTTATCAACCAACACCAGAAGATATCCAAGCTATAGAACAAGCTAATCTTATTTTATATCATGGTTATAATTTTGAACCAGGTTTAATCAAAGTTATTCAAAATACTCAAAACAATGCGCCCAAAATAGCAGTCGCTCAAAGTGCTGTACCAGAACCAAAAAGATTGCAAAAAAATGGGAGAATTTTCACTGAACCACATATTTGGCACAATGTTAAAAACACCATTAAGGTTGTGGAAGTAATTAATAGAAATTTGGGTAAACTATTACCTAAAAAACAAAAAGAATATAGCCGTAATACCAGCAAATTAACCAAAGAATTAAACGAACTACATAGCTGGATTAAGTCTACACTCGCTACTATTCCTAATAAAAATCGCAAATTCCTGACAACCCATGAGGCAATGATTTATTATGTGACAGCTTATGAGCTTCCCTATAAAGCCAGTTTACCCAATATTAGAGATGAAGATAATTTAACAGATACAAGAGTGAAAAATTTGGCCCAATATATTCAAGATGCTAAAGTAAAAACACTTTTCGCCGATACAACCATTAACCTGATGTTACTTGAGCCTATTACTAAAGAAGCAAATGTGAAACTTTTTTCCAGACAACTTTATATTGATGGACTTGGTGAATTAGGTAGTGATGGAGAAACCTATCAAAAAATGATGGATGCTAATACACGCAGTATTGCAGAAGGGTTGGGTGGAACTTATTTAAAATTTGCTCCTAACATTGGGAAGTAATCTCCATAGTAGGGTTTGAGCAGTTGTCGAGTGCTGGTGATACCATTTCTTTATGAGCCTGCGCCGAATTTTTGATATTGTATTTCTTTCTTCGCTTCCTTCGTGTCTTCGTGGTTCGTTTCTTATCTAATTGAGTGCATCTTCATACAGAATTGGTATGAGTAGTAATTGAGTAGAAAATTAAAAGTCTAGGCAATCTGCCTTATTAATTTCTCGCCTACACGCCGTCAATGAATTCCTACAAAATCGTCGTCAAAATAATGCCCCTGCTATAAAACCGGGCTATATGATGCTGGGAAAGGTTTCAGATGTTTTAATCCACCCTTCCCAGCAGAATTTTGATTTTTTAAAAAATATATTCAGAGCCTACCCGCCAACCAGTTCTCAATAGTGCAGATGCTTAATAGACATCTGGTGGAAAAGAATGTAGAGGCGTTCCATGGAACTTCTCTACAAGGGTTCTAGGATACGCAAATTTAATTTCTGGAGATGTCTAATGAGATAGGAAAATAGGAAATGGAGAACTTTTTCAGGGGGAAGTGTGGTATCCCACACGAAAAAGTTTTCAGATATCCTCTCATCCGTTTCTACTGAGCGGAATTAGTGCTAGTAGAATTGTTAGAGCCAGTAGAACTACTATTCGACCCACTATTGCTCTGGCCTAAACCTTGAGGTTGAGTGTTTTGAGGTTGAGTGTTTGTAGTAGAGTTATTACTCCCTGTCGGTTGAGCAGGACTGGTATTAGTCGTGGAGGTATTACCTCTATTCGGTTGAGCAGGACTGGTAATGGTAGTGGAGGTATTACCTCTATTCGGTTGAGCAGGACTGGTATTAGTCGTGGAGGTATTACCTCTATTCGGTTGAGCAGGACTGGTAATGGTGGTGGTGGTATTACCTCTGTTTGGTTGAGCAGGACTGGTATTAGTTGGAGTTGTGGTACTGAGTGACCGAGTGGGGCTAGTCTGCGTTGCACCAGAAGATTGCGGACTGGACTGTTGGGACGGAACAGTAATGTTAATTTGTGGTTGAGAAGGCGGAGATGGTTCTGTAATCGGCTGTTGTGGAACAGGAACAGGTACAGCCACATCTCTAGTTCTTTCAATTATTGTCGTTTGTGATTGAGGTGATGGAGAAGCCGCAGGAGATGAATTGGGCGATGGACGGCTCTTATTTGGCACAGGAACCAATACTGGGGTAACATTGTCAACTTCTGCTTCATTCCGCTGGTTAAAGTACCAAGTTGCTCCTCCTATCAAACTCACAAGAGATGCAAACAAAAGGCCGAATATCCAACCACGAGCCACATTATCATTATCACGGTCTCTTAAATTTGCTCGCTGATAGCTGCGTTCTGCGCTCCGTCCGTGTACGTAACCATTGTGGTACGGATTAGGTGTAGATGTACCGTTATTAATCTCTTCAGTAGTTTGTCTTACTTGAGTGTGAGTCTGACCATTACTATCTGTGTAACTATCCTGTCTATATTCACGTTTGCTTTCACTATTGTTTGGATCAATCATATCTGTTGCTTTCCCTTTATAATCTGAATATTGAAGAACTAAATCTTTGTAAGATTCATGTTTTTGATTGTTTTTAAACAACCCTTTTTATTTATCAGATGCCGTAAGTTATTTTTGCTACTAGAAACTGAACTGTTTCAGAATAACCTCTGTGATCGCATAGATGGCTCTCTCTCTAGAAAGGCTTTCAGGCTCTATCATCAGAGGTAAAAGCAGTATTGTGTTGATTAATTATTTGTAGAATCATGTCAATAAACAGATTTTTGACATCTGACGCACCCTACTAATTTGCCAGTTGCGTAAGTCCTGAGTTAGTTAAATGTATCCGATCCAAAAAAGCTAACTAATGCTAACAATAGCCAGCTTTTTCTTCCTGCTTCACCCTAGAAGTGTCGGCACTATCTAGTCCACAGGCTAACACGGTCAATCTGACCGCTTCTTGTTTTAAGTTCAAGGCAGCATTTAAATCTCTGTCACTCTCAAAGCCACAGCTAATGGCTTACGCCACGCTGCGCGAACACATTTAAACACTCTTTGAGATAATGAGAGTGATGTTTTCTTCTCTCCACAACTTGAGCAAGTCTTACTACTGGGATAAAATCTGTCCACAATTACTAACTTACTGCCATACAGTTGTGTTTTATATTCTAACTGCCTTCTAAATTCATAAAAGCCCATATCGGCAATAGCTTTTGATAATTTACCATTAGCTAACATCCCGGATACATTCAAATCCTCTATCCCTATAACCGCGTGGTTTTTGCTAATATAGGTGGTGATTTTGTGTAATGTATCTTTTCTGATGTTGGCT